>DASTNM010000132.1:0-2221 GCA_035762745.1 Candidatus Polarisedimenticolia bacterium | reverse complement strand
GCGACCTGGAGACGGTCGAGGCCGCGCTGCGGATCGCCGAGACGGGCCACCTGACCTTCGCCACACTGCACACCAACTCGGCGTCGCAGACGATCAATCGCATCATCGACGTGTTCCCGCCGCACCAGCAGTCCCAGGTGCGCGCCCAGCTGTCGATGGTGCTCGAGGGGATCCTGTGTCAGGCGCTGCTGCCGAAGGCGTCCGGCAAAGGGCGCTGCCTGGCGATGGAGATCCTGGTGCCCAACTCGGCGATCCGGAACCTCATCCGCGAGGACAAGATCCACCAGATCTACTCGATGATGCAGACGGGACAGATCAAGCACGGGATGCAGACGTTCAATCAGTCGCTCGCGACCTTGTATTTCAAGAAGCAAATCACGCTGCAGCTCGCGCTGTCGATGTCGTCGAATCCCGACGAGCTGCAAGACATGATCAACCGCGGGGCGGGGTTGATCAGCCAGCCGACGACGGCCAATGCGGCCGGTCGCGCCGTGAGGAAGTGAGCCGAAGAGGGGAGCCACGATGCCGACCTACAGCTGGAAGGGCAAGAACAAGACGGGCAAGATGCAGGAAGGGTCCGTCGCCGCCGAGAACAAGGAGGCGGTGATCGCCCTGCTGCGCCGCCAGCAGATCATGGTGTCGGCGGTCACCGAGAAGGGCAAGGAGTTCGCGATCCCGAAGTTCGGGGGCGGCGTCAGCCAGAAGGAGATCGCCATCTTCACGCGGCAGTTCTCCGTCATGATCGACGCCGGGCTGCCCCTCGTGCAGTGCCTCGAGATCCTCGGCTCGCAGCAGAAGAACCGCGCCTTCCAGAAAGTGCTGTTCCAGGTGCGCCAGGACGTCGAGTCCGGATCGACCCTGGCCGACTCCCTGCGCAAGCACCCGAAGGTGTTCAGCAGCCTGTACAGCAACATGATCGCGGCCGGCGAGTCGGGAGGTATCCTGGATACCATCCTGCAGCGCCTGGCCGCCTACATCGAGAAGGCGGTCAAGCTCAAGGCGGCCGTGCGCTCCGCCATGATCTACCCGGTGGCCGTCATCACCATCGCCGTGGGCGTGGTGGTCGTCATCCTCTGGAAAGTCATCCCGACCTTCGCCATGCTGTTCCAGGGCCTCGGAGCGACCCTGCCGCTGCCGACCCGGATCACCATCTGGGTCAGTAATTTCCTGGGCCGCTTCATGCCGGTCATCGTTCTGGCGCTGGTCGGCCTGGGCTACTTCCTGAACCGCTACTATCAGACCTACAAAGGGCGCCGGCAGATCGACGCCTTCACGCTGAAGCTGCCGGTTCTCGGCGACCTGATGCGCAAGATCGCCGTGGCGCGCTTTTGCCGCACGCTCGGCACCCTCATCACGTCGGGCGTGCCGATCCTCGAGGGCCTCGAGATCACGGCGCGCACCGCCGGAAACGCCATCGTCGAGGACGCCATCATGGCGACGCGCAAGAGCATCGAAGAAGGGAAGACCATCTCCGGACCGCTCGAGGACACAAAAGTCTTCCCCTCCATGGTGGTGCAGATGATCAGCGTCGGCGAGCAGACCGGCGCCCTCGACGCCATGCTTTCGAAGATCGCCGACTTCTACGAGGACGAGGTCGACGAGGCGGTCGAGAACCTCATGGCCCTCCTGGAGCCCGTCATGATCCTGTTCCTCGGGATCATGATCGGTGGCATCGTCATCTCCATGTACATGCCGATGTTCAGCCTGATCGGCAAGATCGCCTAGGCGCATGGATGGGGCCGCAGCCGCGGGAGCTACGCCGCCAGCTCAACTGGCTCATGACCTTCCGGGTCGTCATCATCACGACCCTCCTGGTCAGCACGTTCGTCATCGAGCTCTCGTACCGCCCGCGGCTGCCCCTCAGCCCGTTCTATCTCCTGGCCGTCTGCACCTACCTCCTGACCATCGGCTACGCCGTCCTGGCCCGCAGCCTGCGCCAGGTCAGTCCTCAAGTCTATGTGCAGCTCGTCGGGGACCTGGCGATCGTCACGGGGTTCGTCTATCTGACCGGCGGGACCGAGAGCCCCTTCTCGTTTCTGTATCTCCTGTCGATTATCGTCGGCAGCCTGCTCCTGGTGCGTCGTGGCGGGTTCGCGGTGGCCGGCTCCTCCTGGCTCATGTACGCCACCATGGTGCTCCTGATCCACTGGGGCGTCCTCCCTGCCTACCCGGAAGGAGCCTTCGAAGAGGCGGAGATCGCCGCCGTTCGCATCGTCTATTC
>DASTNM010000131.1:0-5053 GCA_035762745.1 Candidatus Polarisedimenticolia bacterium | reverse complement strand
ACCTCCTGGGCCACCAGCGGCGGCTCGGGCAGATTGCTCGTGTCGCTCAGGGACGGGAAGTCGATGATCAGATCATGGCCGTCGAGACGTATCGCCTGCTGGGAGGCTACGACATTGCGGAACTCGAACTTGGCGATCTTGCCCCCGTCGACGCTTTCAACGCTCGTGACGCGGACCCCTTCGACCTGGGGCGTGCCGATCTGGACCTCCTCGGTGAGCCCCTCGACGTGCACGTCCAGAAGCTCGAGGACCAGGGTGCGGGGATCGGGCTGGTAGGAGGTGTAGCTGAACGGGTAGTTCCCCCGCAGTACGACCTCGGTGCCCGAGGGCGTCGCCGTGTGATCGATGCCCTGGATGACCACCGCCGACGGCGCGGAAAGCGCCGCCTGACCCGGCTCGCTGACGGGCGGATTGCCCGAGCAACGCAGGGCGGCCGCGGCGATCGTGATGATAATCGCGACCTTCCCGTACCTCATAAGCTTTCCTCCTCCGCTGTCGTCAGCCTCTTGGTCACGTCCCTGTAGGGCTTGATGCTCCTGGGATCATTGATGTCCTGGCGGAACACCACGGTGCCCCGTTTGCGGTCGATCCGGATGATCTTGCCGTCATAGAGCGCGTCGCCCACCTTGAGGAAATATCCCTTGTTGTCGCTGCCGTTGAAGAAGGCGATCTGGCCTCGCGGCTTCTGCACGATGCCGACGAGGTCCACTTCCGAGATCAACATGCCGGCGATGCCGCGGGGGCGTGGGCCCTTCTGCGGTGAGTTCAGGGCGTCGACCAGCGAGCGGAACGGATCGCGGCGGCCGGCCGGGTCGTAGGTGAAACCGCGGCCCGCCAGCATCGCCTCGTTGTCCTGCATGATCCTGTTGATGGTCTCACCGGTGTCCGGAGGTTTCGCAGCCTCCCCCGCCGCCGCCGGTGCGGCGGGCTTGTCCTCGGCGAGGGTGCGGCACGGGCCCGGCCCGAGCAGGCCGACCAGGAGCAGCGCGGCAAAGGCCAGTCCGGCGCGGCGCGTCACGGCTGCTGTCCCCCCTTGTCGTCATAGACGAAGGTGGTGGCGGTGAAGGTCGAGCGGATCGAACGCGGCCCCTGAGTGTTGGCCGCGATCGACACTCCGCTGACGTTGATGATGCGCGAGTACTTGCTGATGCGGTCGAAGAAGACCCCCAGATCGTGGTAGTCGCCCTCGACCTCCATGACGATCGGGAACTCCTTGTAGAACTCCACCGGGCGCAGCGCGCCGGGGTTGAACTGCTTCAGATCGAGGTTCGACTGGTCGGTCAGGTTCTTGACCCACTTCAGCAGCTCTCCCGTCTCCGGCGTGGTCGGCAGGATCGCCAGCAGATCGTTCAGCTTGAGCTGCAGGTTCTCGATCTCCTTCTCGAACTCCGGAAGCTTGGCCTCGATCGCCTGCCCCTTGCGGATCTCGGTCTGCAGATCCTCCAGGTGGGCCTGGTCGATGGTGTTCGCGCGAGACATTTCGCCGAAATTGGGGTAGGCCATCCACGCCACCGCCACCAGCGCGCCGGCCATGGCCGCGACGAGGGCCAGCTGACCCCAGAACGGCAGCTTCTTGAAGTCCATCGCCCCGCTCCTCCTACTGCGCGCCCGCCGGCGCGGCCGCCCCACCCTCCGTCTGACCTTCGTCCTGGCTTGACGTGGGTTGCGGCAGGAAATGGCATGTCAGGGAGAAGTTCACACCCGCCGGGATGGAGCTGATCGCCCCCAGAACGACGTTCTGGAAATAGCGCGAGCCCGTCAGGTTGTTGTAGAAGTTCGAGACCGCGTTGTAGGTCGTGGCCTTCCCCTGAATCGAGACGTTGAAGCCCGACTCGTTCATTCCATCGAGCCACAGAAAGTCCGGCAGCTGCTTGCTCACCTCGTCGAGGAGGTGGACGGGGCCGCTCTGGTTCCGCTTGAGCTGCGTGATGAGCGTGATCTTCCGCTGCAGCAGCTCCTTCTTGGCCTTGTATTCCTGACCCTTCTTGATGATCGCCTGCAGCCGCTGCTTCTCCTGCTCGGCCTTTGCGATCTCACGCGCCAGCTCGCGGTGCTCGCTCTCGAGGCTGTACCAGCGCCAGCCGATGAACAGGAGAGCCAGCACGACCACCGCGATCATGAGAAAGTTCTGCCCCAGGGTCCCGACGCCTTCGAACCTGGGAGTCGCAGGGGCCTTGGCCTTGCCCGGCTGCGTCTGTTGCAGGAGGTTGATCTTGATCACTTGTTGTCTCCCAGCCGGCGGGCCGCGAGGCCCACGGCGATCGAGACACTGGAGCCCAGCTCCTCGAGCGTCTCCGGCGAGATCCCCTTCCCGACGTGCACCCGGTTGAACGGGTTGAGCGGCTCGACCGGAACTCCGAAGCGCTCCGCCAGCGACTCCTTGAGGTGCGGGATGCGCGAGGCGCCGCCGGCGATCACGAGCCTCTCGATGTTTTCACCGGGAGTGGTGTTCTTGAAGAAGTCGATGGTCTTCTGGATCTCGGTGCCGATGAAGTCGTTGACCGAGGCGATGATCGGCGTGACGTTCTCGACCGGGATCCCGTCGACCTCTTCGCCGCGCTTGAGGGACTCGGCCTGGTCGAAGCTGAGGTTGAGCTCCTTGCGGATGGCGTCGTTGTAATGGTTGCCTCCCACCGAGATGTCGCGCCAGAAGATCGAGGTGGTCCCCTTCAGGATGGCGACGTTGGTGGTCGAGGCCCCCAGGTTGATGAGCGCCGTGCCCTGAGCCTCGTCAGTCTCGTAATTCATCTCGTAACAGTTCTGCAGCGCGAAGACGTCCACATCCACCAGGACCGGATTGCGGCCGGACTGGCTGACGACAGAGGTGTAATCGTTGATCTTGTCCTTCTTGGCGGCGACCAGGAGGACGTCCATGTTCCCCTCGCTGTTGCTGCCGCCCTTGAGAACCTGGTAGGCGAGGTTGACGTCCTCGACATCGAAGGGGATGTATTGCTCAGCCTCCCACGGTATCACCTCGGCCAGCTCCTCCTCCGAGGTGGCGGGGATCGAGATCTTCTTGATGATCACACTGTGTCCGGACAGGGCGATGGCGACGTCCGAGGCCTTGATCTTGCGCGCCGCAAAGGCCTTCTGGATGGTGTCGATGACCAGGCCCGCATCCTTGATCGCGCCGTCGACGATCGCCTCGGGGGAGAGACGCTCCAGGGCGATGTTGAGGACCTGGTATCCCTTCCCCTTGCCGAGGTCCTTCAGCTCGACGATCTTGACTGCGCTCGAGCCGATGTCGAGGCCAACCAGGTTCTTGCTGCGTGAGAAGAACAACGCCGATCCCCCTTTATCCTTGCGCCTTCGAGGCCACCGCGAACGGGTCTCCCGGCCGCACCTTTTACACGAAAGTTCAATATATTCCGCGACTCCATTTTTGCAAGGCGCCCTGTCAACATCGCAGTAGACAAGCGTCAGTATAACATATTCAATTATTTATTATTACATATACACTATGATGTGGGGTGCGGAGAGACCCGCTAGTTCCCCCAGCATCGAGGATGAGGCGCAGCGCCGGGGAGAGCTTCCGGTTGATCAGCAAGAGGTTGCTGTGCTAGAGTGCCTGCTCCGCAAGCAGGTTGGGGCGCGGCAGGGAGGTTCAGGTGGCGAGATCGTGTGATGTCTGCGGCAAGCGACCGGTGCACGGGAACAAGATCAGCCACGCGCACAACGTTTCGTCCCGCGTCTGGTATCCGAACGTCCGGCGGCTCAGGGTCGTGACACCGGGCGGCACGCATCGCCGGATGAAAGTCTGCACCCGTTGCCTGCGCTCGGGTTCCGTGGTCAAGGCCGCCTCCTAGGCGGCTTCGGCCGGCGCGCGCGAAGGCCGCGCCAGGCTCCCCATCAATCCCCACCCTGCCCGGCGATGACGTCTATCTCGACCCGCGCCCCCCTCGGAAGCGCCGCGACCTGCACCGTCGAGCGTGCCGGCCGGGCCGCTCCGAAATAGCGGGCGTAGACGCTGTTCATCGCCTCGAAATCCTTCATGTCGGTGAGGTAGACCGTCGTCCGCACCACGCGGTCGAGACCGATCCCCGCTGCCTCCAGCACTGCCTTGAGGTTCTCGAGGACCCGGGTCACCTCGTCCTCGACGCTCCCACGCACCAGCTCCCCCGTCGCAGGGTCGAGCGGCACCTGGCCGGACAGGAAGACGAAGCCGTTGGCGGCGATTCCCTGCGCGTACGGACCGATCGCCCTGGGCGCCTTGTCGGTCGTGATGATCCTGAGCCCCTTGGACATTCCACCTCCTTCTACGCAACCTGGCGTTCCACGTGATAGACACCGTCGATCCCCTTCACCCGGTCCAGGATCTTCTCCAGGTGGTTCAGATCCTGGATGTCGAGCACCAGGGTGATCTCACCGCGGCGATCCTCGAAAGTCCGGGCCTCGACGTTCTTGATGTTCGACTTGGCGTCGGCGATGACCGAGGTGATCTTGGCGAGCATGCCGGGACGATCTTCGGAGAAGACCGTGATGCGCACCTCGAAGCGCGACTCGTCGTCGCTTTCCCAGTCCACCTCGATGCGCCGCTCGGGATCGTACAGAAGCTTCTCGAGGTTGGGGCAGCGTTCCGAGTGCACGGTGACTCCCCGCCCGCGGGTGATGTAGCCGATGATCGGCTCGCCGCGGATCGGGTTGCAGCAGCGGGCCAGGGCGATGAGCGCGTCATCGAGACCGCGCACCGTAACCCTCTTGCCCTTGATCCCGAGCGCCTTTTTGACGGCGTGCGCGATCGCTCCCTCGGCGATCTCGTGGGCGCGGGCCTGTGGATCGAGCCTTTCGATGAGCGCCCTGGGGGCGAGCTTGCCGTAGCCCACCGCGGCATAGAAATCCTCCAGGCTCGGGACGCCGAGCGTCTGCAAAGCGTCGCGCAGACGCGCCCCCTCGGCCACGTGCGGCTTGAGGGCGAAACGGTAGCGCTTGAACTCGCGGTCGGAGACCGTCTTGCCGAGGTCGATACTTCGCTGGCGCCGGTCGATGTTCAACCACTGGCGGATCTTGGCGCGCGCCCTCGGTGTGCGGGCGATCGTCAGCCAGTCCTGGCTGG
>DASTNM010000130.1:0-3595 GCA_035762745.1 Candidatus Polarisedimenticolia bacterium | reverse complement strand
ATCCGGTGCCGCGCCGAGATCTCCCGGGAACGCCTCGAAGAAGTTCTCCGAGACTTGCCCCGGCGCCCCGCCGAAGGTATCTCTATAACGATGATTCTTCCTGGAATGTCCGGTTCTTTCCTGAGTCCGCAGCGTGTCGCGCGGGCCGTCGTGGCGATCGCCCTGACGGTCGGCGCGGTCTTCCTGATGTCGCGGCGGGTCGACCTGCGGTCGCGGGAGCTCCCGGGGCTCATCCTGTCGCTCCTGACGCTGGCGCTCCTCCTGCTGCCGCTCCCCGTGCTCCTATCCGGAAAGGGAGTGAAGGAGCTCAAGGCCTGGGTCGATGGGCGGCCGCTCCGGGCGGCGGCCCTCCCCGCGATGCTGCTCCTGCCGTGCCTGCTCTACTGGTCGATTCCCGGGGTCGCGACCCCGGCCGGGGTCCTGCGTCTCCTCGCCTACATCCTGCTCCCGTCGGCGCTGGCGATCGCCATGCCGCGCGGCCGGTGGGGCCTCGCCGGGGACGCGCTGGTCGTCCTGTCGATCTGGATCCCGGTCGAGCTTCGCCTTCTGAACGCGTCGTTTCCGTGGCCGCACGGCAGCACCGGCTCCTTCCTGATGAGCCCTCTCGGCCTCGACCTTCTGCTCTACCTGATGCTCGTGGTGCGCGGCTTCGACGCGACCGGTCTGACGCTGCGCGTGCAGCCGCGCGACGTGGCGACGGCCGCGGGATCGTTCGCCGTGTTCGCGGCCGTCGGCGTCCCGATCGGCCTGCGGACCGGCTTCCTGATCTTCGGCATGAATGAGCAGGCGCCCCTGTTCGCGCTAGCCGCGGGAGCGATCATCCTGACCTTCACGGGTCTTCCGGAAGAGGTGCTGTTCCGGGGATTCATCCAGGCGCTGATCGAGCGCTTCACGGGGCGGCCGCTCGTGTCGCTGGTCGCCGCGTCGCTCATCTTCGGCGCCGCGCACCTCGACAACGGTGCGCACGCGCCCGACTGGCGCTACGGGATCCTCGCGACGCTCGCGGGGTTCGCCTACGGCGCGGTCTACCTGCGCACCCGCCGTATCCTGGCGCCGGCGCTCGCGCACACCTTCGTGGACATGACCTGGTCCCTGTTCTTCAAGGGGTGACATGAGCGAAGCGCCATCCCAGGAAACGATCATTCCGATGGAACGGGGTGATCTGCTCTCGATCCTGGAAGTGGCCGCCGTCGTCGCGTTCCTTCTCTCCTATATCTGGATCATCGAGCCGCGGTCACGGGCGTTCGCGGCGCCCAGCTTCGTCCTGTTCTTCGCCTCCGCCTTTCTCCTGCACCTGCGGCACAACGACAGGGCGGCCGACCTGGGGATCCGCCTCGACACGTTCTCACGGGCGCTGAAGGAAGCGCTCATCGTGATCCTGCCGGCGATCGTCCTGGCGGCCGGCCTCGGCGTGTTCCTGGGCGGCAGCGGCGCGCTCGATCCGAAGCAAACGGCGCTGGCGTTCTTCTGGGGCTACCCCTGGGCCCTGTTCCAGCAGTATGGGTTGCAGTGCGTCATCGGCCGGCGCCTCACGGATGTGATCCCCGGCGACATCGCCCACGACGTGACCTGCGCCGCCATCTTCGGAGCGCTGCACCTGCCGAACCCGTTCCTGACGGTCGTCACGTCCGGCGCCGCCTACTGCTTCTGCGCCCTCTTCCGCCGCTGCCCGAACCTCTTTGCCCTGGCCCTCGTGCACACCCTTGCCTCGACGCTCCTGTACCACTTCCTGCCGCTGGCGATCACCCACTCCATGCGCGTCGGTCCGGGATACTGAGGATTTCGAGTCACGGCCGGCTGAGAATCTCTTCGAAGGTCCGCAGCAGCAGCGGCGCGACCCTCGGGCCCGCCGAGTTCATCTCCCCGTACTGCGGCCCGTCCCGGCCGTAGGCGAACGGAGGTTTCTCGTCCCACTGCGACATCGGGATGATGTACCCCAGCTCGTCGTTGCACAGGCCGACGATGAACCGGTGACGGGCGCCGAGCATAGGGCCGAGCGGTTTCTCGGCCGGCGCCCCCGGGAAGTCGGCGCCCGGATCCTGCGGCTCCTGGATGCCGCCCAGGACCAGCTCGGGATAGATCTCGCCGGGAACGCAGGCGAGACGGGCCAGGGGTGGCCCGACCGCGGCGTCGCGCAGCGTCACGACCGCCGCCTCGCTCGTGAGGGTGCCGTCGTCGGCCACCTCGCGCGGCCGGATCCGTCCCTCCGAAAGGCCCTGGCTGAATCGCGCGTTCTCGAGCGGCACGCGCAGTGCGCCGGCCCGCACATCGAGGGACGCCTGTTCGACGAAGCGCGGCCCCGTGTCGGTCTCGCCGGCGGGCGTCCGCCAGGCGGCGATGAGCGCCCGCGCCAGCCGCTCTCCGTACGCCTGCGTCATCTCGAAGCGCCTCTCCGGGGTCGCCTCCCCGTTCGAGGGCTCGATCAGGCCGACCCCGAGCGGGGTGAGCAGCCCGCCGATGGCGCCGCTGGTGAAGATCGCCACGCCGCCAAACTCGTCCTCCAGGGCCCGGCGTGTCGCCCCCGGGTAATCGGAGGAGAAGAATTTGTTGCCGCGCCCCAGCGACTCCGGATGGCTCGCGAAGTTGACCAGGGCCGCGATCGTCTTCCGGCCGCCCTCCGAGTCCACCTTCATCATGAGTGCCGTGGAGTCGATGACCTCGGGCAGGCGCGAGTCGTGCACCAGCTCCGGCAGCTGAACGGAGGCGAACGACAGACGCGCCGGCCGCCTTCTGCGCCACGCCTCGGCGACCGCGTCCGCCGCTTGCGTGCGGATCCGGGCGACGTAGCCCGCGTCGAGCGGAACCCCCGCGGGGGTCCACAGGCCGATCACGTCCGGCCCGGCGTGAGTGTGGGTGCTGCACACCATGACGTAGCCGGCGCGCACTTCGGGGTGCCGCGCGCGGATCTCCTGCCTGATCCGGACGACGTCGTCGTGGAAGAAACCGATGAGATCGAGCGCCACGATGGCGACCGAGGCGTCCCCGACCTCGAGCACGAGAGCGCGGGCGAACAGGTCGTCGTGGACCCCGGTGGCGTCCTTCCCCGGCCCGAAGCCGGCCATGCGGGGCGGCGTCCCCGCGGAGAGGTCGGGCGTGATCACGCGCCAGGCGGCCCCGGCACGGATCGGCCCGCTGCCCGACAGGCTCACGTCCGCGGCGGACGCGTCTACCGTGGAGGACCGATCGACTGTCGCTGCCTTCTCCTCATAGGCCGATGCGGGGCGAAGGCCGTGCCTGGCCGAGCAGGCCGACGCGGCCAAGGCGGTGCAGGCGAGGAGCGCCCCGGCGCCAGCGCGGCCCAATGCAATCGACAGCGGCATGGACGATCCTCCCGAGATGCCGGCAGAGGATAGACCCTCCCAGGCCGCGGGGAAAGAGGGCGCGCCGCCGAACCCGCGCGGGCGCCTCGCGCGTCTGCGTCGGGGTCGTCAGCGGCGCGGTCCCTCACACTTCGTCACCTACGTGAGGTCGTCTGGCGACGCGGAGAATCCAAGTTGGATGTCGCTGCGAACCAGCGCTCCGCCGCTTCAAGATGGATGAAGTCTGGCTCCCCAAGCGACGCTCTCCTCGAACTCGCGGGCGTTCTGGTTAACAG
>DASTNM010000129.1:0-12265 GCA_035762745.1 Candidatus Polarisedimenticolia bacterium | reverse complement strand
AGAATCCGCCCACCTGGTGTCTTGACTCGCTTGGCTCTCTGTCAGAGGATGATGTACGAAAACTATATAGGTTCTATATACAGAGGCTTCGAGGCCATGCCGCACAAAAAAGTCCGCACCTTCACGGCGACCGACCAGGAGGCCGGCATGCTCGAGGCGATCGCCCGCTACCACGGCTTCTCCAAGAGCGCCACGATCACCAGCCTGATCAAGAAGGAGTTCTGGAGGGTCTTCCCGGCGGGGAACCGGGCGATCCGGCCGGACCGCGGGGCGCGGGTGGTGGAGCCGCAGGGCGAGCGGCGCGCGAGGGGCCATGAAGAGTGAGGCGGGGACCGGGATCGGTCCGGCGACCGGCGTGGCCACCTGGGTGCCGGCGCCCTGGCGCGTGACCGACGAGGCGGCGGCGGCGCGCGACATCGCGGAGATCCGCGCCCTGTCCAGGGCGCGGCACGCCGTCCTGCTGGCCCACAACTACCAGCTGCCCGAGGTGCAGGAGGCGGCCGATTTCGTGGGCGACTCGCTCGGCCTGGCGCTGGCGGCGCAGAAGACCGACGTCGGGACGATCGTCTTCTGCGGCGTGCACTTCATGGCCGACTCGGCCAAGATCCTCAACCCGGAGAAGCGCGTCCTGCTGCCGAACCTGTCGGCCGGCTGCGCGCTCGCCGACTCGATCACGCCGGAATCGCTCCTGGCCTGGAAGGGGCGCTACCCCGACCACACCGTGGTCACCTACATCAACAGCAGCGCCGAGGTGAAGGCGCTCTCCGACATCTGCTGCACCTCGGCCAACGCCGTGTCGGTCGTCCGCAGCCTGCCGTCGCGGCGCATCCTGTTCACTCCCGACCGGAACCTCGGCCGCTGGGTGGCCCGCCAGGTCCCGGAGAAGGAGATCGTCATCTACGACGGCGTCTGCCCGACGCACGACGTCCTGCGCGACCCGAACCTGTCGCGGGTCAAGATGGAGCGCCCGGGGGCGGTCGTCATCGCCCACCCCGAGTGCCGGGAGGACGTGCTGGCGCTCGCCGACGAGGTCTGCTCGACATCGGGCATGCTGGGGGCGGTCGAGCGCCATCCCGAGGCGCGCACCTTCATCATCGCCACCGAATGGGCCGTCATTCACCAGCTCCAGAAGCGCTTCCCCGATCGCGAGTTCGTCTCCGCCGACGGCTGCATCGGCTGCCGCCTGCACTGCCCCTACATGAAGATGAACGACTTGCGGGCGGTGCGCCGCTCGCTCGAGGAGGGGGTCTTCCCGATCGAGGTCGACCCGGACGACGCCGCCGGGGCGCGCCGGGCCCTCGAAAGGATGATGGCGGTGCCGCGCGATCACTGAGTCGCGCCGGGCGTTGACTCCTCCCGGACCGGACCCTATAATCACGTCGCTCGTGTCCTCCCTCATCCCGGGCGCGCGTCTTTGAGGCAGGTGCATCCGGCCCCCACGATGAACGCCACCACCCCCCGAACCAACGACCCGGCGCCGCCCCAACCGACGCGGAAGATCGTCTACTGGTTCCTGCTGGTGCTCGGGGCGGTGGGTCTCCTGCCTCTCGGTCTCTCGGCCTACAAATTGATCCAGACCAGCCGCGAGTCGCTGGTCACCTCGCAGCAGGAGGTGCAGCTCCAGGTCGCCACCGCGACGGCGCGCCAGCTCCAGGCCTCGGTCGACGGCATGCGCGCGCAGATGGCGCGCCTGGCGGAGTCGATCGCCTCGCTGCCGCGCTCCGCCGGCGGCGCCGACCTCACCCGGGTGGTCGGCGAGCGCCGCCTGATGGAGAAGTTCCTCGGGACCGACCTGCTGCTGATGCGCTACACGGCGCGCTCCGGAACGCCGGTGGAGGCGAGACAGTCCGGCTTCCCGGCGCGCCCGGAGGTCGAGGCGGCGATCAAAGGTGTCCAGCGCGCCGCCTTGGAGGGAGAGGCGGCGGTGAGCGACCCGGTCCCGATGAGCACGCCGGAGGGGCTGCGGTCGGTCCTGGTGGTGAGCGTGCCGGTCGGCTCGGAACGGCCTGCGGCGGGGGCCCTGACCGGGGTGGTCGACTTCGCCTCCTTCTGGGATCCGGTCGTCGGGGGGCGCCGAGCCGCCTACCTCATCTACGCCCTCGACCGGAAAGGGACCCTCTTCGCGGCGCAGGACGAGGAGGGGATCCTGGCGCGCAGCGACTACCGCAAGATCGCGCAGGAGTTCCGCCGGGCCGGCGCCCATTCGGCTCTGACCTCCGAGTTCACCCTCCTGGTGGACAACAAGCCGGTCGAGTACATCGCCTCCTTCGACACGACGCCGCAGGGCTGGGGGATCTTCGTGCAGCTCGAGAAGAGGCAGGCGTACGCCTCGGTCCATCAGATGATCCAGGCGGCGCTCCTTTGGGCCAGCGTGGCGATGGGCCTGGCGCTCGTCCTCGCCTACCTGCTGGCGAACACCGTGACGCGGCCGATCGAGGCGCTGGCGGCCGGCACGCAGGCCTTCGCCCGCGGCGAGCTGGACTACCGCGTCGAGGTGCGCAGCCGCAACGAGCTGGGCGCCCTGGCGGGGACCTTCAACACCATGGCCCGGCAGCTTCAAGATTATATACAGCGGCTGAGCGCCGCGGCCCAGCTCAACAACGAGCTGTTCATGGGGACGATCAAGGCCCTGGCCGAGGCGATCGACGAGAAGGACCCCTACACGCGCGGCCATTCCGAGCGCGTCAACCGCTACGCCATCATCCTCGCCAAGCAGCTGGGGCTGGGCACGAAGGAGATCCGCGAGGTGCACATCTCCTCGCTGTTCCACGACATCGGCAAGATCGGCATCGAGGACAAGATCCTGCGCAAGCCGGCGGCGCTGACCGCCGAGGAGTACGAGGTCATGAAGCAGCACCCCGAGAAGGGTGCCCAGATGCTATCCAAGATCAAGGCGATGAAGGACATCATCCCGGGGATGCGCTTCCACCACGAGCGCTGGGACGGGAGCGGCTATCCGCTGCGGCTGCGGGGAGAGCAGATCCCCCTCGCGGCCCGTATCGTGGCGGTCGCCGACGCCTTCGACGCCATGACCACCAACCGTCCGTACCAGAAGGCGATGCCGTACGACAAGGCGATCGCCCGCCTCTACGATCTGGCCGACCGTGCCTTCGACCGCAAGGTGGTGGCCGCCTTCGCCGAGGCCTACAAGGTGGGGGTCTTCAAGGAGCCCCGCGTCGAGGTCCACGAGGAGCAGTAGCGATGCCGACCTATCGCGCCGTGCTCTTCGATCTCGACGGCACCCTCACTCCCGTGCGCAGCGTCTGGCAGCACATCCACGAGTCGCTCGGACTGTGGGAGCGCGAGGCGAAGGAGCACCAGGCCGCCTTCGAGCGCGGCGAGATCGACTATGAGGAGTTCTGCGCACGCGACGCCGCGCACTGGAAGGGAATGCCCGAGAGCGATCTGCGCTCGATCACCGACCGGATCCCCTACCGCCCCGGCGCGCGCGAGTGCGTGGCGGCGATCAAGAGGGCGGGCCTCCTGGTCGGGGTGGTCTCGACCGGGCTGACGCTCCTGATCGAGCGGGTGAACCACGATCTCGATCTCGCCTACGCCATCGCCAACCGGCTGGTGGCGCGCCACGGCCGGCTCACCGGCGAGGTCAAGGTCAACGTCGAGCACGCCCGCAAGGGGGAGGCGGTCGATCTCTTCTGCGGCCAGTTCGGGGTCGACTACCGCGAGGTGATCGCGGTCGGCGACAGCGAGGGCGACATCTCGATGTTCGAGCACTCGGGGTTCTCGATCGCCTTCAACCCGGGGAACGCGGCGACGGCGCGGGCGGCCAGCGTGGCGCACGAGGGGGAGTCGCTGCTCGATCTCCTGGGGCTCCTGCCCCTGGGGGCCGCGGGACCGAACTGAGCGGCGTGAGCCGGCGCGCCTCTTGACCTTCGCCCTCTTTTCGCCTAAGCTCGGGCCCGGTCGAGGTCGCCATGTATCCCACCAAGCGTCAGAAAGAAGTCCTCGAGCAGATCCGCTCCTTCATCGCCGAGAAGGGGTACGCCCCGAGCCTCCAGGAGATCGCCCGGCGCTGCGGCCTTTCGTCCGTCGCCACCGTCCACAAGCATCTGTCGCTCCTTCAAGAGAGAGGGCTTCTGAAGCGCGAGAAGAGCCGGCGTCGCGGTATCGAGCTGCAGCCTCTCCCTCCGAGCCATTTCGCGGTCGAGGTGCCGCTGCTCGGCACCATCGCCGCCGGCCGGCCGATCGAGGCGATCCCCGATCCGCAGCAGGTGCAGCTGCCGCGCGACCTGGTCGGACGCGGCCGCACCTACGTCCTGAAGGTCGCGGGCGACTCGATGCGCGACGAGCAGATCCGGGACGGCGACTACATCGTGGTCGAGGAGCGCCAGGAGGCGCGCGACGGCGAGGTGGTCGTCGCCCTGATCGACGGCCGCGAGGCGACCCTCAAGACGCTGCACCGCGAGCGCGGCCGCATCCGCCTGCAGCCCGCCAACCCATCCATGAAGCCGATCTACGTGCGCCCGGGTGATCTCCGCATCCAGGGGGTGGTGACCGGCGTCATCCGCCGCTACGCCTGAGCGTTTCTGACCCGCTGCGCAGTCGAGGCAGCCGACCAAGGAGGCGTTGCATGAAACGGGTCCTGGCCGTGGGAGTGTGCGTTTTGTTGGCGGCGGTGACCCCGTCCCTGGCGGGGATCGACAAGGGGAACGGGGAGATCGGCTTCGATTTCGGCGCCACGAGCTTCGACTCCGACCTGTCGGGGAAGGGAGGAGGGCGATTGGCGTTCCGTGGCGGCTGGCACCTGACCCGCCTGTTCCAGATCGAGGCCGAGGCCTCGGTGTCGGCCCACTATCCGATCCATCAGCAGGGGACGACCCGGGCGGACATCGTGCTGACGACCTTCTTCGTCAACGGTGTCTTCAACTTTCACTCGAAATCCGGGAACGTCGTCCCTTACCTTCTGGCGGGGGTGGGAACGTCGAACCTCGACTTCCCGCCCGCCCATCTGAGCGACAGCGGAGCGGCGCACCAGTTCGCGGCGGGCAGCCGGTTCTTCTTCGGCGAGCGTGACCATGTCGCCTTCCGCATCGAGGCGTCCCGGATCACGGCCGACAGCTTCTCGACCACCTTCAATCACATGAACTACGTCGTCGGGTTCACCTGGAGGATCGGCGGGGGCTCGTAGGGGCCGGCGCTCGATCAGGGGCAGGGGGCGAGGTTCGGCCGCGGGGCGCCGCTGCCGGCGTTGCCGAGCGTCCCCTCACCGGCCAGGTTGCGACCGGTCGTGACGTTGAGCCGATACGAGCAACCCCCTGTGGCCTCAATGCGATTCTGCCGGGGTGTCTCCCTGTTGGGGCCGTCTTTCGGGGTGGGAGTTTCCTTGACCTCCCCCGGGGGGCATGGTAGCCTCTCCCGTTTCCAGCCGGCGGTCGGATCCCGGGCTTCGATTGCCCGCGAACCGGGGCGCCGCGCCATCTGAGTCCTGGCCCTCGTCGTACCGCTTTGCGCGCGACGCTGAACTCTCGCGGGCCCGAGACGAATTCCAATCACGAAGTGACCTCAAGGGAGGCATGCCGATGAAACGATGGTTCCGGACACCGCTTCTTCTCCTGCTCCTCCTCGCCGTTCTCTCCACCCAGGCTCTCGCCCAGGGGGCCGCGAAGTCGACCTCGGGCGGCGGCGCCCCGCGCATCGGCTGGAACGGCTGGGGGGTGAGCGTCGGCCTCAGCGACAACCCCGACCAGGTCTACGGCGGGGTTCACTTCGACCTGGGAGAGTTCGCCAGGAACGTCCGCTTCCGCCCCAACATCGAGGTGGGGGTGGGAGACCACGCGACGCTGATCCAGGCGAACGCCGAGGCGACCTATCTCTTCTCGAAGGTGCAGGTCTGGAAGCCGTATGTCGGCGGAAGCATCGGCTTCTCCTGGGTCAGCATCGACAGCAACCGGTTGCCGCCGGGGGCCGACAACACCGACACGGATATCAGCCTGATGGGGGTCGGCGGGATCGAGACCAAGCTGAAATCGTCGACGAAGTTCTTCCTCGAGGCCAAGGTCGGCATCGGTGACGACGATCCCGATTTCAAGGTGGCGGCGGGCTGGAGCTGGAAGTAAAGGCCTCAGCGGGGCAGGGGTCGATCGGCGCGGCCGCTCCCGGGCGCCGGAGCGAGCAGGGCGCTCGGGGCGCCGGCGCCGGGCTCGGGCGGCACCGGTGGCTCCGGACTGCGGGCGAAGGCACTGCGCTGGCGAACCGAACGAACGTCGAAGCGGTGGACGATGAAGGAAACGCCCCGGGCGCGGTAGTCGACCCGTGTCATGGCGTAGAGGCCCGGGGCGAGAGGCTCGCGATCGATCGTCAGATCGAGGCTGTCGACGCGGCCCAGGAGGCCCCAGCCGAAGCTCACAGGCTGCCGCAGGCGACCCTCCACCTTCACGAGATCGAAGTCGGCCTCGTCGATCCAGAGCGTCCCCGACAGGTTCTCGATGATCCGCGTCGCCCGGTTCTGATCCTCGAGACAGCCCGGCAGGGCGCTGAAGGCGACCTTGAGCGCCGGCCTGGCCCCGAGCAATTCGCGTCCCTCCGGTTCGAGGTGCAGGCAGCCGAGGATCTTCTCGACGCTGAAGGGGCTCTCCTTGTCGGCGCGCGCCGCCGAGCCGGCCGCCCCACCCCGCGGGAGGAAGCGAGCCTCCTCCCCCCGCATCAGGGCGAAGCCCTGCGAGTCCTGGGCCAGGTCGGCGGCCAGGGGGCGCTTCAACCAGCGGCCGTCCTGGAAGAAGATCTCGTGCGCCGTGCTCGTGCTGGAGCGCAGCGTGCCGTCGGAGGCGCGCTTCTCCATCACCTCCGATTCGACGTAGCTGTAGCGCCGCACGCCGGATCGATCGGCCTCGAGCCTCGCCTGCAGCCGCGCGCTGACCCCCGGATCCGCCGCGCCGGCGCCGGCCGGCGCACCGCCCCAGGCGAGCAGCGCGAGGCCCGCGGCGGCCGGCAGCAGGGTGGAGCGCAGGGAAGGAATGCGCGACGATCTCATGGTCTTTCGTATGCCCCGAAATCGATCCGGATGCAAGGACAAAAGGCCGACGGGGGCGCTCTTCGGGCGCCTCGTTGCACTCCTGTAATCGCCGGGGCGGGTCGCGTCGGCCAGGTTGCGGTCGGTCGCGGACTCGCCCTGGACGCCTGCGCCTATCATAACCGTTCCGCGGCCGTCATGATCAGTTGGATGCGCGCGGGGCGGGCGCGGTTCGCGAGGCGCCGGTCGGACGCGGGAGGCCGCTGATGGCCGCCCTCGGCAGGTTCCTTCTGGCCTCGCTCGACGCCGCGCTGCGCCTGCTCGAGGCGCTCGGCGCGCGCGGCTCGCGCTGGGAATGGAAGAAGCGCACCTGGCGGCAGCGGCTTCAAGACAGAATCGCCTCCTGGGAAAACCTGGAGCGCGGAGTGCAGACGCGGCTGAGGATGTGCCGCTCCTGCCGCACGCTGGTCCCGAGTTCGGAGCGCACCTGCCCGGCCTGCGGCGTCTCGATGAGCGGCGTCCCCACGGGAGGGGTGTCGCGGCTGGTCACCCTGCTCCTCCCCGGGACCGGGATCGTGACGATCCTCCTGGTGACGGCGAACGTGGTGATGAGCCTCGTCGTCCTGGTCGTGTGGGGAAGCGCCGGCGAAGCGGGCGGTCTCACGAGCCTCCTGTCGCCCCCCTGGCAGGCGCTTTTCCTCCTCGGCGAGAAGTGGACGCCCCTCATCGCCGAGGGCCAGGTGTGGCGCCTGGTGACGGCGAACTACCTCCACGGCGGTCTGTTCCATCTCTTCGTGAACTGTTATTCGCTGATGAACCTCGGACCGCTGGTCGAGGAGTCGTTCGGGGCGCGCAAGACGTTCGTCATCTATACCATCACCGGGATCTGCGCCTTCATCACCAGCGCCGTCGTCCGCCCGCAGACCCCCAGCATCGGCGCCTCGGGGGCCCTCTTCGGTCTTCTGGGATTCGCCGTCGTCTACGGCCGCCTGCGCGGCGGCTCGACCGGCCGCGCCATCTCCGCGCACCTGATGCGCTGGGTCATCCTGGGGCTGCTGATGGTCTTCCTCCCGGGGATCGACAGCGCGGCGCACGTCGGCGGTCTCCTGTCGGGAGGGGCGCTCGGTCTTCTGATCGAGGCCGGGGAGCCGAAGAGCCGCGCCGCCGAGATCGGCCTGCGGCTTCTGACCGCGGGCGCGCTTCTCGTCACTCTCGGATCGTTCGTCGCCATGGCGCTGTCGTACGCGGACAACCTGGCGTTGATCGCGAAGTAGGTTCTGTTCCTGGAGGCACACGCGGTGACCACCGACGGGGCGAAGCGGGAGCCACGGAGCCTCGAGCCGGAGGAGGCCGAGAGACTGGTCGGGGAGGGGAAGGTCCGCCTCCTCGACGTCAGGACCCCGGACGAGTACGCCACGCTCGGCCACATCCCCGGCGCCATCCTGCTGCCGCTCGACCTGATCCCGGTCGCTCCCGCGACAATGCCGCGTGACGGCGCACCGATCCTGGTCTATTGCGAGCACGGGATCCGCAGCGCGCAGGCGGCGCAGTTCTTGTCGCAGGCCGGCTTCACGAACGTCATGAACCTCGCCGGCGGCCTCAGCCGCTGGCGCGGCCCGCGCGATCACACCCCCGGGAACCCGTTCGGCGAGAGCGGCCCTTCCTCGTGGCTCATCGACAACGCCGATCTCCTGCCGCGCGGCGGGGCGATCCTCGATCTCGCCTGCGGCGCCGGCCGCCACGCCCTGCTTCTGGCAGCCGCCGGCTTCACGGTGCGCGCCCTCGACCGCGACCCCGCCAGAGTCGGCGCCCTGCGCGATACAGCGTCGCGCCTCGGCCTCCCCCTGCAGGCCGACGTCGTCGACCTCGAGTCGGGGGAGGTCGACCTGGGGACCGCCGCCTTCGGCCTGATCCTGGTCGTGCACTATCTCCACCGCCCGCTCTTCCCGGCGATCCGCCGCGCCCTGCGCCCCGGCGGCCTCCTCCTCTACGAGACCTTCACCACCCACCAGGCGGCCCGTGGCCACCCCACCAACCCGGCCTACCTGCTCGAGCCGGGGGAGCTCGACCGCCTCGTCGCCCCGCTCGACGTCCTGCGCCGGCGCGAAGGGGTCTTCGACGGCCGCGACATCGCCGCGGTCGCGGCCCGGGCCGCCGAGAGATGACGATCCGCTGAGCCGGAGATTCGGGGGGTGAATCGTCGCGGGGAAGGACGCATGGTGCCGCGGGACGGAATTGAACCGCCGACGCAGGGATTTTCAGTCCCTCGCTCTACCGACTGAGCTACCGCGGCACCCGGGCGGGTTGTGGCGAAGCGGCGCATGGTAGCAACGCGCCGCGCGCACTGTCAAGGATGGTAGGCCTGCCGGGGCGGCCCGCTCAGGGACGCGCGGCGGGGGTCTGGCCGCGGGGCGGACGAGGTGTCTCGCGGGGAGCGGCGTCCTTGACGGCGGCGGCCGGCGCCGGCCTGACGGCCGACTCTTTCGCCTCCTTGCCGTCCGACCTGGGCTCCCCCTTCCCCTCCGGCTTCGCATCGCCCTTCGGCTCCTTGATCAGGCCGAGGAGGCGGCGCAGCTTCAGCTCGAGCTCCTCGCGCAGGTCGCCGTTCTGCTCGAGGAAGGCGCGGACGTTCTCCCGCCCCTGCCCGAGGCGGATCTCGCCGTAGGAGAACCAGGCGCCGCTCTTGTCGATCAGCTTGTGGGTGATGGCGAGATCGATCAGGTCGCCGAGACGCGAGATTCCGGTGCCGTAAAGGATGTCGAACTCGGCCAGCTTGAACGGCGGAGCGCACTTGTTCTTGACGACCTTGACCCGCGTGCGGCTGCCGATGTCCTGATCGCCGTCCTTGATCTGGCCGATGCGGCGGATGTCGACGCGCACCGAGGCATAGAACTTCAGGGCGCGGCCGCCGGTGGTGGTCTCCGGGTTGCCGAACATGATGCCGATCTTCTCGCGGATCTGGTTGATGAAGATCAGGCAGGTGCGGGAGCGGGACACCACCCCGGTCAGCTTGCGGAGCGCCTGCGACATCAGGCGCGCCTGGAGGCCGACGTGCGAGTCGCCCATCTCCCCCTCGAGCTCGGCCTTCGGGACCAGCGCGGCGACCGAGTCGATCACCAGGACGTCGAGGGCGCCGGAGCGCACCAGGACCTCCGTGATCTCGAGCGCCTGCTCGCCGGAGTCGGGTTGCGAGACCAGCAGGTTGTCGACGTCGACCCCCAGCTTGCGCGCGTAGTCGGGGTCGAGGGCGTGCTCGGCGTCGACGAAGGCGGCGAGGCCTCCCTGGCGCTGCGCCTCGGCCACGATGTGCAGGGCGAGAGTGGTCTTGCCGGACGACTCGGGGCCGAAGATCTCCACCACGCGGCCCCGCGGCATCCCGCCGATACCGAGGGCGTTGTCGATCGACAGGGAGGTGGTCGAGATGACCGCGATCTCCTGCTGGAAGTCCTTCGCTCCCAGCTTCATGATCGATCCCTTGCCGAACTGCTTTTCGATCTGTGCCAGGGCCAGGTCGATGGCCCGGCCCCGCTCCTTGAGATCCTGCTGCGCCATGGGCTCGATCCCCTTCTGTGGTCGGGTGTTCGGGGTCTCCGGGGGAAGCGCGGTCATCTTAGGATAATCCTCCTCGGGGTGTCAACGCGCGCGCGTCGGGGGAGCGGGCGGGGCCGGCTCTCGCAAAGAGCGGGCCAGGGGCGGCTGGCGAAGGTTCGCGGCGCAGGCGGGGGGGCCTGGCGGGGCGGCGCGTCCACCGGCGGACCGGTCGGACGGGCGGCCGCCGGGGATGGACGGAGGGCAGGGTGCCAGGGCCGAACTTCATGATGACACAGGAGTTTTCGGGAACTTTTCTTGACAGTGCCCCGCCGCGCCGTTATATTGCCCCACTGACGGCGTCCTTGGGGACGCCGGTTCCATTTATGATGCGAAGCCACGCTTCGAGTCTCTTCCTCGTGCTCACCCCGGCCCTCCTTGCGGTCGCCCTCCTGTCCTGCGCCAGCGCCGGCGGCCCGTCCGCGACCGGCTCGCCGCTGCCGGCTCAGGGTGCCTCGGCCATGAGGGCGGCGGCGCCGGGGGACGACCCGGCGAGCGTCGAGAAGAGGGCCGCCGGGGATGACGACACGCGCAGCGCCCCGGCCGCGGAGGCCCCGGCGCAGGTTTCCGGCGACCCGTCCGGGTCGGTCCTGCCGGCGGTGGCGCGCGAGAAGACCCCCGATCGGACCCGGCACGAATCGCCGCCGGAGCACGTGCGCGAGGTGCGCGAGCAGATGGACGAGGAGTACCAGGCGGGGCTCGAGGCCTACCGGGCCGGTCGGTTCGACGAGGCGAAGGAGCATTTCGACCGGGCCGTGGACGTGATCCTCAGCGGCGACATCGACCTCGCCGAGCAGCCGGCGCTCAAGAAGGCCTTCGACGAGATGGTGCGCGACATCGCCGACATGGACGCCGAGCTCTACAGCCGCGAAACCGGAGCGGACGAGAAGGAGAACCGCTCGCCCCTCGACGAGCTGAAGGACATCACCACCTACCTGTCCCCGGAGGAGGCCGAGAAGGAGCGCCAGAAGATCCAGCAGGTGGTGGGGCAGATCTCGTACGACATCCCGGTGGTCCTGAACCAGAAAGTGCTGCAGTTCGTCGAGGCGTTCCAGACGCGCATCCGGGACGAGTTCGAGCCCGGTCTGAAGCGCTCGGGCGCCTACCTCCCGATGATCAAGGAGATCTTCCGCAAGGCGGGGCTGCCGGAGGACCTGGCCTATATGGCGCACCAGGAGTCGGCCTTCAAGCTGAACGCCTACTCCCGCTCCCGCGCCAAGGGGATGTGGCAGTTCATGTCGTTCACCGGGCGCAAGTACGGCCTCAAGAACGACCTCTGGGTGGACGAGCGCTCCGACTTCGAGAAGGCGACGCGCGCCGCGGCCGCCTACCTCAAGGAGCTCTATGCGCGCTACGGCGACTGGTACCTGGCGATGGCCGCCTACAACGCCGGCGAGGGGAAGATCGACCGCGCCGTGGCGCGTGCCCGCTCGCGCGACTACTGGGCCCTGACACGGACCAAGTTCATAAGGCGCGAGACCAAGTATTACGTCCCGGCCATCCTCGCCTCGATCCTGATCGACAAGTCGCCGGAGGATTACGGCTTCACCGTCGAGACCGACCCGGAGCTGAAGTGGGACACGGTCGATCTCGACAAGCCGACCGACCTGCAGGTGATCGCCGACGCGACCGGCGCCCCTCTCGAGACCATCCGCTCCCTGAACCCGGAGCTGCGCGGCCTCATCACCCCGCCCAACGTGCCGTCGTACA
>DASTNM010000128.1:0-2688 GCA_035762745.1 Candidatus Polarisedimenticolia bacterium | reverse complement strand
GGTCCCAGGATCTGAAGCGTCCGGAGGAGCAGCTGGCGGCGATCTATGTCCTCAAGGTGCAGCTCGAGATCGAGCAGAGGCGACTCGACGCGGCTCTCCAGACTTACGGCGAGAATTCTCACGCGCGCGAGGAGACGCGCGGCCGGCTGGGGCGGCTCTACCAGGAGCTCGACGGGATTGTGGCCGGGGGGGAGGAAGCGGAGCCCGGAGCCGCCCAGGGGCGCGAGGAGGAGATCCTCAAGGCCGAGCAGGCGATCGAGGCACTGGCCATGGAGGGGCGGCGCCTCCGGGCCGAGATCCGGGAGACGCAGAGCCGTCTCGATCTGCTTCAGGACCGTATCTCCCGGCTGAGGAAGACGCTGCCGTCCGACAACGAGTCGTTGACCGGGAGCTGGGACGTGACCTACCTGCCGAGCGGGGACAAGGGGATCTTCACCCTGCGCCAGTCGGGCACCCTTCTGGTCGGTGAATACAGCCTCGAAGGAGGCTGGAAGGGAAGCCTGCAGGGCACCTTCGTCGACGGCAAGCTTCTGCTGCACAGGATCGATTCGAAGCTGGGACGGTCCTCGGATCTCGAGGGGACCCTGTCCACCGACGGAAAGACAATCCGAGGCACCTGGCAGAACTTCATCCTCTCGGGCGGCACCCCCGTGAACGGCTCCTGGGTGGCGCGCAAGCGCCAGGAACGCTCCGACTCCTGAGCGCGTCGCGTCGGCGGGAATTCAGCGGGCCTGGGGCGAAGCCACCCCGCCGGCTCCTTCTCCCGCGGTGATCCGGAACGGCAGGCCCGCGCGGTCGATCGCCCCTTCCGCCCCGATCTCCTGCACCACCAGAAGGTATTCGCCTGCCGTCAGCCCACCGGCCGGCAGCGGGACACTCACCGTCCCGATGGCCTCCCCACCCGAGACATCCATCCGCGAGATCTCGCGCTCTCCACTCCGAACCAGGAGGCGGAGGGCCGGTGCGTCCGGGCCGTGACCCGAGACCCTGAAGCCGCAGCTCAAGGGCTCGCCTGGCGCGAAGCTGGTCCTGAGCGCCGGCCCCAGGGTGAAGGCCGCCGTCCGCTCGGCGCCGTCCGCGGCGGGGGTCGTCTCCCCGGCTTCGACCCACAGGCTCTTTTCCGCGAGCGAGTAAATCGACAGTCCGAGGATCGGCGCCGCCCCATCCGAGGCGGCGGGCAGGCTGACCCTGGCGGCGCCGACGTCGCCCGCCTGCAGGTCGTAGAGGACCGCCGTGATCGTCTGCGGTCCGGGGGGGAGACGGACGCGGCGGAAAAGGTTCAGGCCGGCCGCCTCCTCACCCCCGCCCTCGGGCGGCAGCGCGATCCGGAACTGCCGGGAATCGCGGAAGGTCTCGTTGCGCGTCTCGTCGAGAACGACGAAGCCGACCTCGAGCCGCGCCGCGGGGCCGCCCGGGCCCGGGAGCAGAAGAAGATGCGATCGCGGCACGTGGAGCACGAGGTCGACGTCCCTCCCGGCGCGCCCGGAGGGGCCGGTGATGGCGCTGAGGTCGAGGTCCAGGTCGGGGTAGAACTCGGGGATCATGTGAGCCGAACGGATCTCCCGCTCCCGCACCTCGGAGGGGAGAGGACGCAGGAAGCCCCGGCGGTAGCGGGCCGTGGCGCCGCTTCTCTTCACCCGCAGAACGACCGAGTGGGAGCGCCCGTCGGGCGGACCCTCCGGCTGGTAGCCCAGAAGGTAATACTCCCGGCTGGCGGCCTCGGCCGTCTTGAGCCCGGCGAGCAGATCATTCGATCTCGACGCCAGGCCGCCGGTGTTGAAGGAAAGCGTCCGGAACGATTCCGAGCGGCGCGTCGCGGCCCGCTGCTCCGCCGCGCGACCCGCCACGAGGCCCCCTGTCTCGATGGAGTGGACGGTGACCCCCGCTCCGGCCGCATCGTCGACAAGCGCCTTGAACTCCAGCCTCAAATTATGGAACTCGGCGGCGGACAAGAGTTCGGGAGGGGCCGAATCCACACCGCAGCGATCGAGATAGATGAGAGCCGGGTTGTCGGGGATCCCGTCGCCCATCAGGACGATCGCCTTGTACCCGGGCCATGATGTGAGGGAGTCGACGGTCACACGCAGGGCGACCAGCGCGTCACGCAGCCGCGAGCCTTCTTCGGCCGCATAGGTGTTCAGGAAGAACTTGGCCTGATGGATGGCGGTGGGGGACGCGGAGACGCCGCGACCGCCGAACGGGGACATGTTCGAGGCGCTCCGGGCGGCGGCGCGCAGCATGGCGCAGACACTGTCCGGACTGTTGTCGTCGATGCGCCGGTCCTGCTCGGGCATGAAATCCGAGACCCTCCGGGAATCGTTCAGGCTCGCCTGGACCACCTGGCGCAGCCTGTCCCTGTCGGTGGTGAAGTCCTGCAGCAGCTCGAGCCGGCGCACATAGGAGACGAGGGCGATCTGGTCGGTCGGCAGGAGTCCCGAGGCGAGAAAGGTGTCGGCGGCGCGGCGCGCGGCGGTCAGCCCGTGCGGCGACGAGATGCCGTCGAGGAAGAACAGCACGAAGCGCCGGGGATGCGCTTCGCCCCTCGGCGGGGCGACGGCCGGGGCGGGGCGTGGAGCCTCCCCGACGCCCGTATCGAGCGGGAGCGTCGAGTCCCGGTACTCGAACGAGGCGATCGGCACTACCTTCCCATCGATCATCAAGACGAAATCTCCGGGTCCGAGGCCACGC
>DASTNM010000127.1:0-3209 GCA_035762745.1 Candidatus Polarisedimenticolia bacterium | reverse complement strand
GAGGAGCCACAGGAACGACAGGGTCACCGCCGCCCAGGGCGGCAGGAAGGCGAGCTTGATGTAGATCGACGCGTTCATCAGGGTCAGGACCGCCACCACCTGTCCCGCCAGCTTCTGGCCGGGCGTCAGGACGCCGAAGTCGTCGATCAGTCCGAGGATCACGACGATCGCTCCCGACAGCAGCATGCCCAGCACCTCGATCGAGGTGAAGCGCAGAGTGGCGGTCAGGGCCAGGAGAAACGACAGGTAGATCGCCAGCCCCCCCAGGTACGGCACGGGCGCCGCCTGCGTCTTCAGCCGGCCGTCGGGCCGGTCGACGATGCCGAAGCGGATCGCCGCGGCGCGCATCAGCGGAGTCGTGTAGAGCGACAGGACCAGGGCCAGACCGAAGGCCAGGGCGCTGTTGAGGATCATCCCCTCCTCCCCGATCCCCTGTCGGCGCGCCGTGCCGGCAGGAGCCCGCGGTAGAGGTCGGCGGTCTCGCGCACCAGACGTTCGATTCGGAACAGCCGCTCGACCCGCTCCCGGCCGGCCCGGCCGAGGCGCTCCAGTCGCGGCCGATCGCGCAGCAGCGCGGCGCAGGCGGAGGCCAGGGCCTGCGGGTCGCCCGGCGGGACCAGGACCCCCGTCTCACCATCGACCACCACCTCCGGGACGCCGCCCACGCGGCTCGCCACCACCGGCAGGCCGGCTGCCATCGCCTCCAGGAGCGACAGCCCGAACCCCTCCCAGATCGAGGGCAGCACCAGGAGATCGAGGGCCCGCATCACGGCGGCGATGTCCCGGCGCTCGCCGGTGAAGGTGGCGCGATGGCTCACCCCCTCCTGTGCCGCCCGCCGCTCGAGAAGGGCGCGGGCCGGGCCGTCGCCCACCAGCGCGAGACGGATTTCGGGGACCTCGCGCACCAGGATCCGCGCAGCCGCCAGCAGGACCGACAGCCCTTTCTTCGGCTCGTCGAGCCGTCCGACGGCGCCGATGAGGAGGTCACCGGGACCCGCCCCCAGCTCGCGGCGCAGCCGCTCGCGCCCCCCGGGGTCGTCGTCGCTCGCGGCGATCTCGATGGCGTTCTGAAGGGTGCGCACCAGGCCCGGGCGCAGGCCGTATCTCTCGATGGCGTAGCGGCGCACCGCCTCGGAGCAGGCGATGACGGCGTCCGAAAGCGGCGCCGTGAGGTGCTCGACGAGGCGTCGTCCCGGTCCCATCCGGACGTCGGTATCGTGGTGCGAGCTGATCACGACCGGGACGCCGGCGAGCCACCCCAGGAGGCGCGCCGCCAGGTTGGCGCTGAACAGATGGGCGTGCACGATCTGGATCCGGTCGCGCCTCAGAAGCGACAGCAGCCGCCCGGCGGCCCGCAGGTCCCAGAATCTGGCGCAGCCGAGCGCCACGGCGCGCACGCCGCGCGCGTCGAGCTCGTCCCCCAGGGGCCCCCACCCCTTCAAGCAGGCGACCGTCACCTCGAACCCCTCGCGCGCGAGGCGCGGAGCGGTCATCAAGATCAGCTGCTCGGCTCCGCCGACCGTGAAGCCGACCGTCAGGATCAGCAGGCGCGGGCGCGGCCCGCGCCCCGGAACGGCGCGCGGCGCGATCCCCTCCGGCCGGGGCGGTGGATCGGGAGCCGGGGCGGGATCCGGGCTCAACGGGTGCGGGGCGCTCACGATGCGGCTCCCGCGGCGCGCGCCGGAGCCGGCGCGGCGGTCCTCCCCGCCCGGCCCAGGAGCGGCGCGATCTCGGCGCCGAGCGTCTCGAAGCGCCGGTCCCAGGTGTGGCGCCGCGCGAAGGCCAGGCGGGCCGCGCGCGCCTCCGCCCCGTCGCGGAGCCCTTCCTCCAGGGCCGCGGCGAAGGCGGTCGGGTCGGCCGCCAGCCGCAGCGGCGCGCCGAGCGCCGCCGTCTCCTCCATCGGCGTGGCGACGACCGGCAGCCCGGCGGCGCAATACTCGTACACCTTGATCGGGTGGATGGCGTGCGTCAGCGGGGTGAGGTGGAACGGCACGAGGCCGGCGTCGGCGTGGCGGAAGTAGGCCGGGAGGTCGGCGTACGGGCGCGGACCGAGGGCGACGACGTTCGGCAGCCGGAGGATCCGCGGATTGATCCGCGCCGGCCCGAGCAGGACGAAGCTCCAGTGCTTCAGCAGGCTGGCCGTCCCGGCCAGGAGCTCCGCGTCGAACCAGGAATCGATCGCCCCGGCGTACAGCGCCCGCGGGCGCGGCAGGGAGCGCAGATCCTCCGGCTCGCGCAGAGCGGGCGCCTGGAACGGCTCCGGATCGCAGGCGTTCGGCAGGTAGAGGACCCGGCGCGCCCCGAGGTCGCGGGCCCGTGCCGCCAGCCGGCGCGCGGTCGCCAGGACCACCGAGGCGCGCCGCACGATCGACTCCTCGAGCGCCGCGAAGCCGGCCGGCGTGTCGGGGAATTCCGGCGTGTCGTCGCTCATCCGATAGACCGACACGGTGTGCGGGACCTCCTCGAGGAGCGCCAGGAAGGGGCTGCCCGGGGACATCCAGAGGAGATCGACCGCTTCGAAGCCGGCCCGCGCCAGAACGCCGCGCAGGCGCGGCACGGTCGCCCGCAGCGTCAGCCGGTGCGCCAGGGCGCTGTCGAAGATTGGATAGGGTCGGTACGGCAGGAGCGTCATCGGCGCGTAGGCAAAGAGCGCCGAGTCGCGGAGCCTCTCGCCACCGCGCCACCAGAGACGCATGCGGGCGCGGGTCTCGTCATTGCTCTTGAGGAAGTTCACGGGCGAGACCGGCCCGACGCACCACGCGACCCGGTCTCCTCCCCGGAGGAAGCGCTCCGCGAAGTGGTGTCCGCCGACCCGGATCGGCCCGCCCGGGGCGAAGGGCTCCCACATCAGGATCCTCATCGTTCCCCCCGCACGGCCCGGTCGAGTGCGAAGGTGGCGCGCGTGGCGCTCTCGATCTCCTGGAGTGTGATCAGATCCGACGATTCGCCCCGCAGCGCCCGGTCGATAGCCTCCCACTGCCGGCCGAACCCCTTGTCCTGCCGGCCCAGGTCGAGCGATCCCCCCGGCCCACCGTGCACCACCAGGCTCCGGAAGTCGTCCAGGACGAGGGCCGCCCCCCCCTTGAAGATCTCTAGCCGCTCCTTCGCCAGCCCCGGGTCGCCGAGCCCGGTGTAGAGGAGAGTGGCGCGCGAGCCGTCGGCGAACGACAGAAGCGCCGCGAAGGAATCGCTCCCGACCACCGTCGCCC
>DASTNM010000126.1:0-2255 GCA_035762745.1 Candidatus Polarisedimenticolia bacterium | reverse complement strand
CACGAGTGGTCGCATCTGATGGGCAAGCTGCGCAAAAGAGCACCACGGTTGTATCGGGGGCTGCAGAAGGTAGGCGTTCCAGATCCGCACCCATTGTTCCGCATTGTCCCTGGCGGCGTGCGTAGTTGGGAACGTGCGCGTACCGAGGGGCTGTCGAACACCCGGATGAAAGCGAAGGCAGGCGGCAGGCTCGGGGCAGAGTCGATTGTGCGTTCGCCCGCCACGGCTCATGCGGAGCGCTCGGCGTCCTAGCGGAGCGAACGTAACGGGAGAATGAGGGTCATGGCGATCCGGGTCGTTCGGCTCGGCACTCCTCGGGTTCCCGGTGAGGGGCTTCGGCTGGGCACGGTTCGGCGCCCGCCACGGGGAGTGCCCAGGACCGAGTTCGCTTCGCGTGATTTCTACGATGTCTGGCTGCCGGAGCTGGCCCCATCCGAGAATCTCGTCAAGGTGGCGCTCCGGGCTCGGGATGGGCGTGAGTGGCAGGGTTTCGTCAAGCGCTATCGGGCCGAGATGAGGCGTCCCCCGGTCGCGCGGCTCCTCGGTCTCCTGGCCGCGTTTTCCCGGCACACAGCCTTTTCGGTGGGATGCTACTGCGCAGACGAGGCCAGGTGCCACCGCTCGATCCTGAAGGCGCTGCTGCAAGAGCACGGAGCGCGCCTGGAATGACGCGAGATAGACCTCGATGAGACCCGGCACTCTCGTGGCCACGTGGCTTCTCGCGTCCGTCTCACTGGCGCACCTTCTTCGTTTGGTCTTCCACGTCCGGGTGACGGTTGCGGACAGTGTGATTCCGATGTGGGTGAGCGGCGTCGCTTTCCTGGTGTCGGGCGCGGTGGCGATCATGCTTTGGCGTGGTGCGCGTCGATAGCGGGGACGAGCCGACGCCCGGGCGTCGGGTGTGTGCCCCACGCGCCCGATGCGGAGCGTCAGCCGGAGAGGGACGAAGCATTGATGATCTCGGCGCGAAAGGCACTCGAACGCCTGCTGGAAGGGAACCGTCGTTTCGTGTCCGGCGCTTCGGGCCGCGAGGCCCTGAGGAGCCAGTCGCGGCGCGACGAGTTGACGGCAGGCCAGGAGCCGTTCGCCATCATTCTCGGCTGTTCCGACTCACGGGTGCCTGCGGAGATCGTCTTCGATCAAGGGCTGGGCGACCTGTTTGTCATTCGTGTTGCCGGAGACATCGTCGCCCCTTCTCAGGTCGGCAGTGTCGAATTCGCCGCGGAGCGGTTCGGCACACGGCTCGTGGTGGTGTTGGGCCACTCGAGATGCGGGGCGATTCTGGCCACACTGGAGGAACTTGGCCATCCGACGAAGGGTCAGTCGCGGAATCTCCGTTCGATCGTCGACCGCATCCGGCCGTCCGTGGAAGCGCTGCTGACGACGGAACTCAGGCACGACCCGGAAATCCTGATGCGGGAGGCCGTTCGCGCCAACATCCGCGCCTCGGCGGACCACCTGCGACACGGGTCGGAAGTGCTGGAACAGTTGATCCGGAAAGATGGGCTCCTCGTCGTCGGAGCCGAGTATTCGCTGGAGACTGGAGTCGTCGATCTTCTGGACGGTGCGTCGGTCGCCGGCTGACAACGGGCTGCAGGAGACGCCGATCCGCCGCGCTCCGCAATGCGGCTGAACTCGAGCGTTGGGCCACGTTGAGCGTCAATCGAGCGATGTCCGGACATCTCAAGGCCGCGTCTCTCGTCTTATCTGCTCTTCTGGCAGGCCAGGGCTGCGCCGCCAGGCGCCCACCGTCGAGGGCGGCGGACGTAGAAGACCGGGGAGCCGAAGGCCGGGTCGCGTTTGAATTACTGCCGGACCCTCAGCCCGCGATGCCGGGGCTGTCGGGGCAGCAGATCTTCATGGCGCCCGTTCCACTCGAAGCGCCGCTTCCGGAGTATCCGAAGAAGGCGCTCGTCAAGGACGCGGCGCCCGTGTCGCTCGTGGTCCGAATCATCATCTACGAAGACGGGGTCGTTCACGAGGTTCTCGACAGCCCGTCGGACCAGCGCGCGGCGGCTGACCATCGGGAGGTGTTCCGGGAGGCGGTCGAGGCGGCGGTCCGGAGCTGGAGGTTCCGTCCTGCGATCATCCGCACGATGGCGGAAGGCGAAGATCTCGACCATGACGGGAAGGTGGACTACACAGTCACGGCCGCCGAAAAACCGGTTCGGAGCTACCTGGACCTGCGCTTCACCTTCGAGGTGGAGAGGGGAGGCGGTCGGGTTCAGGTTGGGCCGAGCCGGTAGAAACCGTGG
>DASTNM010000125.1:0-2373 GCA_035762745.1 Candidatus Polarisedimenticolia bacterium | reverse complement strand
GAGTTCGTCAAGGATCGCGCCACCAAGGAGCCGGCCAAGGAGATCGTCGCCAAGATCCTGCGGCTGTGCTACGAGCGCGGACTGATCGCCATCAGCGCCGGCACCTACGGCAACGTCATCCGCACCCTGATGCCGCTGGTGATCACCGACGAGCAGCTCGAAGAAGGGCTGGAGATCCTGGAAGGGGCGGTCCTGGAGGCGGCCCAGTCGCTGCAGCCGGCGCCGATCGAGACGCAGATGCCCTCGCCGATCGTGCCCCGTTCGGGTGGCACGGGGGTCGCAGGAACCGTGTAGGAGTGTGCCCGGGCCATGGCTCGGACACGCTCCCAGGAGGGTCGCATGCTCCTCGAAGGGAAGAAGGCGCTCATCGTCGGCGTCGCCAACAAGCGCAGCATCGCCTGGAGCATCGCCGAGGCGCTGCATCGCGAGGGGGCCCGCCTGGCGTTCAACTACCAGGGCGAGCGGCTGGAGGAGAACGTCAGGGGTCTCGCAGCCTCCCTGCCGGGGTCGGTGGTCCACCCGTGCGATGTCACCAGGGACGCCGAGCTCGACGCGCTGTTCGAGAAGGTCAAGGGTGACTTCGGCCGGTTGGACATCCTGGTGCACTGCGTCGCCTTCGCCAAGAAGGAAGATCTCGAGGCCGAGTTCCTCACCACCTCGCGCGACGGCTTCGCCCTGGCGCTCGACATCAGCGCCTATTCGCTCGCGGCCCTGGCGCGGCGGGCGGCCCCGCTCATGGAGGGCGGCGGCAGCATCGTCGCGCTCACCTATCTCGGCTCGGAGCGCGTCATCCCCCAGTACAACGTCATGGGGGTCGCCAAGGCGGCCCTCGAGGCGAGCGTGCGCTACCTGGCATACGATCTCGGCAAGCGGAACGTCCGCGTCAACGGCATCTCCTCGGGGCCGATCAGCACCCTGGCGTCACGCGGCGTCCCCGGCTTCGTGAAGATGCTGCAGCACGTGCGCGAGCACTCGCCGCTGGCGCGCAACACCGAGCCGGCCGAGGTCGGCGACGCCGCCCTGTTCCTCTGCTCCGACCTGGCGCGGGGGATCACGGGCGAGGTGATCTTCGTCGACAACGGCTATCACATCATGGGGATGTAGACGGACACCCCGATCGCCGTCCGGACGGCGGGACTCGCCAAGACCTACCGCTCGGGCCTCGGGCGCCGTCCGATACCGGCCCTCGCCGGGCTCGACCTCGAAGTCCCGAAGGGACGGGTCTTCGGACTCCTGGGGCCGAACGGCGCCGGCAAGACCACCCTCGTCAAGCTGCTCCTGGCGATCGCCTTCCCGACCTCCGGAAAGGCCGAGGTCCTCGGCCGGCCGCCGGGGGATCTGGGGGCGCGGGCGCGCATCGGCTACCTCCCGGAGAGCCACCGCTACCCCGCCCACCTGACCGGCGAGCAGGTGCTGCACCACTTCGGCCGGCTCTCCGGGCTCCATCGCCCCGAGCGCGATCGGCGCGTGGAACATCTGCTGGCCCGGCTGCGTATGACCGAGTGGCGGGCGCTGCGGGTGCGGAAGTACTCCAAGGGGATGATGCAGAGGCTCGGAATGGCGCAGGCGCTCATCAACCAGCCCGAGCTCCTGATCCTGGACGAGCCGACCGACGGGGTCGACCCGATCGGGCGGCACGAGATCCGCGATCTGCTCCTGGAGCAGAAGGATCGCGGCACGACGATCTTCCTGAATTCCCATCTCTTGTCGGAGGTCGAGCGGCTCTGTGACCGCGTGGCGATCCTCAAGGATGGGCGGCTGCTGCGCCAGGGAAGCGTGGAGGAGCTGACCCGGCCGGGAGGCTCCTTCGCCCTCCGGGTCCGCGGTCTCGACCCCGAGGCGCTGCGGGCGCTCTGCGCGCGGCACCCCGGCCTGGTCGCGGCCCCCCCGCGGCCGGGCGAATCGGACGGCCGTCTCGATCTGCGCGGTGATCTCGCGGAGCTGAACCGGCTGATCGACGCGCTCCGGAGCGAAAGCGCCGACATCGCCGCCATCGAGCCGGTCAAGGAGAGCCTCGAGGAGGTCTTCGTGAAGGTCATCGGGGAGAACGAGCCATGAAGCTCGCGGCGATCCTGATCGACACGGCCCGCGAGCTGGTCGACCGCAAGATCCTGGTGGTCTTTTTCGGCATCGTGACGCTGACGCTCCTGCTCTTCGCCCTGGCGCTCCAGACGGACGTCGCCGGCGGTGCGATCACCTCCCTCAAGGTGTTCGGGATGGGGGGACGCGCCTCTCCCGAGGGGTACCGCTTCGGCGGCGAGGAGCCGGGGACGGTAGGCGGGCTGCAGGCGGAGACCATGGTGCGCGGCGTGCAGCTGGTCGTCGCCTTCGTGCTCTATCCGCTCGGCATCCTGCTGTCGCTCTTCGCCACGG
>DASTNM010000124.1:0-3527 GCA_035762745.1 Candidatus Polarisedimenticolia bacterium | reverse complement strand
GTACTCGACCAGCGCGGTGCGGCCTCCATGATCCTTGTCGTTCGACAGGCCGGTGATCATCATCCGGCCCGGCAGGGCGTACAGGGTGTGCGGCCCGACGACCCCGCCCGACTTCTTGACGAAATCGTCGATCGTCTTCTGCAGGCGCGGCTTTGCGGGATCGGTGGCGACGTCGAACACGAAGATCTTGCTGGTGTCGAGTCCCGCCGCCCACAGGGCGCGCCGGTCGTCCGTGAACCCGGCATGGTGCGCTTCGTTGCGGCCGCCGACCGACAGCGCATTCAGCACCCGGCCGAAGCTCTTCGAACCGGGGCGCACGTCGATGGTCACCAGCTTGTCGGACTCATCGCCGATCCCCTTCACCCCCAGAGTCCAGACGTAGACAAAATCCTCCTGGGACGTGATCTTCGCCATGTACGGCGACATGCAGGTCTCATCCGCCCGGATGGCTCCTGCCATGATCCAGGCCGCGGCCGTGACGACGGCCACTCCAAGGCCGAGCACGATGCGATGCCGTGATAAGTGTCGCAAGGGTTCACCCCTCCATCCTGCGCCGTCAGGCGCTGCACGAACCGATCGACGATTGCGGATTCTAACATCGGCGCCGGGAGGGCTGAAGATCAAATTCGAGACCGGGCCGCATCACGACTTCCTGGGGTGTCCGAAGCCCGTGCCGGGGGAACGGCTAGCTCTTCCGCGACTCGGGGAAGCGCGGCAAACCGTCGTCCGGGATCGGCTCCCAGGAAGCGGCGTACGCGACGTACGAGCGGGCCGACGGACGGATGCCCGGATCCTTGTCGAACGTGCCCATTCGGACGCTGATCACCTCGGGATCCTGCTGGCTCTGGCTCCAGAGGGCGCCGCCGCAATTCGAGCAGAACAACTTCGCGAACCCGTCCGGCGGGCGCCAGGCCTTGATCAGCTCCTGCCCGGAGAGGACCCGCAGCGAGCCGGGGGCGATTCGAGCCGACGCGGCGGCCGCCGTTCCCGTGCGCCGCTGGCAGCGAGTGCAGTGGCAGTAACCGGCGGAGACGAGCGGCTTCGTGATCTCGTAGCGGACGCTGCCGCAGAGGCAGCCTCCCGTCAGCGGAAGCCCAGCCATGCGATCAATCCCTCTCTTAAGATGCATCGTACGCTCGGGGTGGTCATCCCGTCAACCGCACGCCCGGCCCCTTCTGCGGAATGCCATGGCCCGGCCCGCCCAGTGACACAGAGCGGGGCCGAATCATGAGTGATCCTGATTTTCTCAAACATACCGGAACGCACATAAGACATATTTCAACCCTAATCGCCCGTCTGGAGTGGCGCCGCCGTGAAAGCCCCGCCCATAGGGCGGTTACACCACTTTTAACGCTTGACAGTTGGGTGCGTGGAAAGCGACAATCGTCCATTGATGCTCGGGGTCTACCGAGCGGGACAGCCATTCAAAATCGCCCTGCGAATGAAACCTCATGGAGAAAATCGATGAAGCTCGGCTGGTCAGGATCCGTGCTCTATCTGCTGGTGACCCTGGTGCTGGCAGCATTGGCGGCGCCGCAGGCCTTCGCTCAAGGTATTACCTTCCCGGCGGGCAGTTTGAACTCGATGAAAGTCTGTAACCCATTGCTCGACGAAGGATGCCCTCCCGGCTTTGTCATCACGGCGAACGGTGATGCTCAGTCCGTCCTGAACACGTCCGAACAGAATGTGCTCCGCCTGACGCCGGCCGTAGGGCACCAGCGTGGGTCGGCCTGGTTCAACACCAAGCAACCAGTGGCAGGCGGGTTCACGACTTCTTTTCAGTTTCAGACGTCGGAGGGGAGTCTTCCTCCCGCCGACGGGATCGCGTTTGTCATCCAGAACAACAGCCTCTCGGCACTGGGTCGAGACGGCGGCTCGATCGGTTATGCGGATGGGGGAGGCGACTGCGATGGAGAGCCGTGCGACACAGGCGGTGGCATAAAGAATAGTCTCGCGGTCGAGTTCGACACCTTCGACAACGGCGGTGCCACCGGAGATCCGAACGCCAATCACATCGCGGTGCAAAGCTGCGGCATAGGGAAAGAAGGCCCGCGAGCCAACTCGCCCGGCCATACCACTGAGAACACATTCGGCTTCCCAAACTGCCTCATCGGCGACATCGGCAACCCCGAAACAACCATGTCCGACGGTTCTGTGCACACGGTCGTCATTGACTACACCCCGCCCACCTGCGGTGAATGCCCGGGAGCTCTGGTTGTCAATCTGGACGGTGCCGTGGTCTCCACAGTCTCGGTCACGATTCCGGACCTGTTGGATCTGACTGACGGCAGCAAGGCCTGGGTCGGGTTGACCAGCGCCACGGGAGATGCCTTCGAGAATCACGACATTCTGAGCTGGACCTTCACTCCCCACACCACCAGCGAGATCGAGCAGCCGATACCCGACGGCGGACAGACCAACCTGTTCAATTTCGGCAGCCACAATCTGAAAGTCACCTACCCGGCGGGCTTTACCAATCCTGGTGGCACGATCATGGAAGTTCAGGCGCAGACGATCTCACCTGCCGATTTTGCAACCCTAATCAGCGGCGGCTCGTTCTCGGGTGCGCAGTGCACCGTCTACGACGGCACCGGCGGGAATTGCGTGATCTATCAGGTGATTTGCGAAGATCCTGATACCGACCTGGACACGCCCTGCCCGACGGAAGGCAGTCCAACCATTGATGTGTCGACCAGCTACGATCTGGTGTCTCCACAGACAACCGTCGACAACCCGGGGTTCCTCAGGGCCGACCCCGCGTTTGGCGGCACCAATCCAGTTTCGAATATCATCAGCTCCTTCTCACAAACGAGAATCGATCCAACCAGCTCAGGCCGGACCACTCACTTCTCCCAGTTAGTGGCCGTCAGCCTCCCTGCGGATGCGCCGACGCCGCTTCCGGACATCTCGGTGAGCCTATCCCCGACCGCCGGCGTCTACCTCCTCAACCAGAGTGTGACCGCGATCTACTCCTGCACTCCGCCGGCCGGTGCGCCAAGCCTCAACATCACCAGCTGCACGGCTGCGGTCTCCGGTCCAATCTCGAACCCGAACGTCGCGAACAATACGGCCGTGCCGACTGGGGCGACCGGCGCTTACACGCTGACGGTCACCGCGCTTGATGGCTTGGGACGGACGGCCACAAAGCCTTTGAGCTACAACGTTCAATACGATTTCGCCGGCTTCTTCCAGCCGGTGGACAACCTGCCCACGCTCAACGGCGCCAAGGCGGGTAGCGCCATTCCGGTGAAGTTCAGCCTTGCAGGTAACCAGGGGCTGAACATCTTCGCCACGGGGTATCCGGTGTCCGTCCAGATAGCGTGCAGCTCGACCGCTCCGATCGATGACATCACTCAGACCGTGACGGCCGGCGGCAGCAGCCTGCAGTACGATGCGAGCTCCCGGCAGTACATCTACGTGTGGAAGACGCTTTCGAGCTGGACCGGCACATGCCGTCAACTGATCGTCAAGCTGGCGGATGGCGCATCCCGCGCGGCCAACTTCAAGTTCAAGTAGATCAGCGTCTG
>DASTNM010000123.1:0-12679 GCA_035762745.1 Candidatus Polarisedimenticolia bacterium | reverse complement strand
CTGGAACACCCAGATCAATGGACCCCCCCACGGGAAAGGATCTCCTGCGCGACGTCGCGCGCGGAGCGGTCGACCTCCAGGACCTCCTCGATGGAATGGACCGGAAAACGCTCGTGCCGCTCGAGGACCTTCTCGACCAGGACCGGGATCCCCGGGAAACCGAGCCTGCCCTCCAGGAACGCCTGGACGGCGACCTCGTTGGCGGCGTTGAGAGCGGCCGGCGCGCTCCCGCCCGCCTTCAGCGCGTCGTAGGCCAGCCCCAGGCTCGGGAAGCGCGCCCGATCGACCGGGAAGAACTCCAGAGTGAGCGGCTCGGACAGATCGGGGCCCGGCACCGGCCCGGGGAAACGCTCGGGGTAGCCGAGCGCGTACTGGATCGGCCCGCGCATGTCGGCCACCCCCATCTGGCAGATCACCGAACCATCGACCATCTCGACCATGGAATGCACGCTGCTCTGCGGGTGCAGGACGACGTCGATCCGCTCCCCCGGCAGGTCGAAGAGCCAGCGCGCCTCGATCACCTCCAGCCCCTTGTTCATGAGCGTCGCGCTGTCGATGCTGATCTTCTTCCCCATGTCCCACACCGGGTGCCGGAGCGCCTCCGCCGGTGTCACGGCGGCCAGGCTCTCCCTCGGTGTGGTGCGGAACGGGCCGCCGGACGCCGTCAGGATCAGCCGTCGCACCTCGGCGAGACTCTCACCCCGCAGGCACTGGTGTACCGCCGAGTGCTCGCTGTCGACCGGGATGAGGCCCCCGCCGTGCGCCTTGGCCGCCTCCTGCATCAGGGCACCGGCCATGACGAGGCTCTCCTTGTTGGCCAGCGCCACCATCTTGCCGCTCCGCAAGGCGTGATAGGTCGGGTCGAGTCCGGCCGCCCCGACCACGGCGGCCAGCACCAGATCCGCGCCCGCATGCGCGGCCGCTCCCAGGAGTCCCTCACGCCCGACGACGATCTCGCTGTGCGTCTCGCGGGCGGCTCGCACCAGGTCACCCCGGCGCCGCTCGTCGCCGATCGCCACCAGGCGCGGCCGGTGCCGCACGATCTGCTCGGCCAGCAAATCGGCGTTGCGCCCGGCCGCCAGCGCCACCACCTCGAAGCGCTCGGGGAAGCGGCCGATCAGGTCCAGGGCCTGCACGCCGATCGACCCGGTCGACCCCAGGATGGCCACGCCGCGCCGGGCGTTGCTCTCCATCTACGCTCCTCGCATCGCGAAAAGATAATAGTAGTAGAGGACGGGCGCCGCGTACAGGAGAGAATCGACCCGGTCGAGGATCCCACCGTGGCCCGGCACGAGCGCGGCGCTGTCCTTGACGCCGGCACCTCGTTTGAGCATCGACTCGACCAGGTCCCCGAGGATGCCGATGCCGCCGAGCGCGGCCCCCAGGACGACGCAGTCGCGCACCTCCAGCCGGTTCATGAACCAGGCGCGCGCCACGAAGGCCGCGGCGAGCGAACCGAGGAGGCCGCCTACCGCCCCCTCGATGGTCTTCTTCGGGCTGACGCGCGGCGCCAGGGGACGCCGCCCCAGGGTCGAGCCGACGTAGTAGGCCGCCATGTCGCTGCTCCAGACGACGAAGAAGAGCAGGAAGACCAGGTCGCTGCCGGTCTCGTCCCCCTTCGGCAGGTCGTTGAAGGTCCGCAGGCGCAGCAGGTAGCCGAACAGGACGCCGATGAAGGAGGCGGCGAAGAAGGTCGCGGCGATATCGCCGAAGGCCGGAGCCCAGTCGCCCCCGCGGCGCAGGGACGCCAGAGGGATGCCGACGAGCCCGAGCACCAGCGCGTAGCGGATATCGAACGCAGGGAAGGCGAAGGAAGCGAGCATGGCGATCACCACCACTCCCCCGAGCAGACGGAAGCAATGGTGCCCGCGGGCCTCCGCCAGGCGATAGAGCTCCACGAGCGCCACGAGCGCCGCGCCCACCATCAGCGTCTCGTACGGGCCGGGACCGAGCCGTTTGACGATCAGCCAGAACAGGGGGAGGAAGACGATGGCGGAGAGGACCCTCTTCATGCGGCTCCGGAAGGCGCGCTCAGAGGGTGGCCTTGCCCGGCGACAGGCCGACGCGCGCGCGCGCCTCTCCCACCCGGCCATAGCGGCGCTCGCGCTTCTGGAAGTCGATGATGGCCTGCAGGAGCTCGCGCCTCCGGAAGTCGGGCCATAGCGTCTCGGTGACCCAGATCTCGGCGTAGGCGATCTGCCACAGCAGGAAGTTGCTGATGCGCAGCTCCCCCGAGGTGCGAATCAGCAGATCGGGGTCGGGCTGGCCGGCGGTGTACAGGTGGCTCGCGAAGGCGGCCTCGTCGAGCGGAGCGCGCGGTCCGCCGTCCTTCGTCTGCTCGCTCAGGATTCGGTTGCAGGCGTCGACGATCTCGGCCCGCCCGCCGTACGACAGGGCGATGTTGAAAAGGAGCCCGTCGTTGTCGCGCGTCGCCTCCATTCCTTCCTGCAGATCACGCCGGACCAGAGGGCTCAGCTCGTCGATCCGCCCGATGACGTTGAAGGCGATATTGTTGTCCTGCAGGGTGTGCAGCTCCTTGCGCAGATACTCCCGCAGCAGACGCATCAACGTGTCGACTTCACTCGCCGGTCGTTTCCAGTTCTCGACGGAAAAGGCATACAGCGTCAAAACCTGGAAGCCGAGGCGCGCGGAGGCTTCGACCACATCGCGCACGGCGGCGATCCCGGCGCGGTGCCCGGCGACCCGGGGCAGATTTCGCATGCGCGCCCAGCGGCCGTTGCCGTCCATGATGATGGCGATGTGGCGGGGAAGCCGCTCGAAGTCGATCTGGGCGATGAGCGGCTCCTCGGGCGAGCCCTTGGCGATGAACCCATCGAGATCTCTGGACGGGTGGGACATGGGAGGGTTGATCACTCCGTTGCGAGCGCAAAGCGCATCGTATCACACGCTTTCCGGCGCGAGCAAGGACGGCTCCTCCTCAGGCACCCCCGGCTCACCGGAGAGGCGGGTCCGTCACGATTCGTAGCCGTGGGGGTGCGCACGCAGGAAACGCCAGGCCGTTTCGAGGATGGTCTCCAGGTCGGCGGATCGGGGCCGCCAGCCGAGATCGCGATGCGCCCTGTCGGCGGCCGCCACCAGCGTCTCCGGATCTCCCGGTCGCCGCGAGGCCTCGCGCACCGGGACGGGGCGGCCGGTCACCCGGCGGGCCGCCTCGATCACCTGCAGGACCGAAAAGCCGCTGCCGTTGCCCAGGTTGTAGATCGAAGCGCCGCCGCGCGCCTCCAGGCGCTCCAGCGCCCTGACATGGGCGTCGGCCAGGTCCTCCACGTGGATGTAGTCGCGCACCGCCGTGCCGTCGGGCGTGGCGTAGTCGGTGCCGAAGACCGGCACCGGCTCGCCCGAGAGTGCGGCGCGCAGGACGTTCGGCACCAGGTGCGTCTCGGGGTCGTGATCCTCACCGAGCCGGCCGTCGGCCGTGGCGCCGGCGGCGTTGAAGTAGCGCAGCGAGACGAACGAGAGACGGTGCGCCGCGTGGTACCAGAGGAGGGCCTTCTCGAGCGCCAGCTTGGTGTCGCCGTAGGGATTGGTCGGGTGTGTCGGGTGATCCTCGTTCATCGGCAGCGCCACCGGCTCACCGTACACGGCCGCCGTCGACGACAGCACGAAGCGCGCCACCCCGTGCTCGCGCAACGTGTCGAGCAGCGCCAGGGATCTCTCGAGGTTGTTGCGGTAGTATTTCGCCGGATCCTGCACCGACTCGCCCACCAGCGACGAGGCGGCGAGGTGCACGACTCCGTCGATCGTCCCCTGGTCGAGCAGCCCGGCGAGGAGCGCACGGTCGCCGAAGTCGCCCTGCACGAACTCGGCGCCGGGGTCGACAGCCGCGCGATGGCCGGCGCTCAGGTCATCCAGAATCACCGTCGCGTGGCCCGCCTCCCGGAGACGCCGCACGACGACGCTCCCGATGTATCCCGCCCCGCCCGTCACCAGAAGCCTCACGCTCCCTCCTCGTAGAAGACTCGCTCCAACGTCAGTCCGCGCGCCGGAGCACAAGGCCCGCCCGCGCGACGGTCGCGCGCCAGGAGGATCCGACCGATGGCGTCGGCCGGGATGCGGCCCCGTCCGACCAGGATCAGCGTCCCCGCCATGGTGCGCACCATGTGCTGCAGGAAGCCGCCGGCCCGCACACGGTACTGCAGAAAATCCCCCGCCTCCTCGACCACCGACAGAGTCACGGTCCGCACGCGATTCTCGACCCGGCAGGAGGCGGCGCACATCGAGGTGAAGTCGTGCGTGCCGACGAACGCGGCCGCCGCCGCACCCATGGCCGCCGCGTCGAGGGGCCCGTGCACCTCGGCGGCGAACGGGACGTCGAACGGCGACAGCACTCGCGTCCGGGCGACCCTGTAGAGGTACTCCTTGGAGCGCGCATCGGAGCGGGCGTGGAATCCCGGGGCGGCCTCCTCCGCCCGCATGATACGGATGTCGTCCGGCAGGCGGGCGTTGAGACCCCGCTGCAGCCCCTCGAGCGGGATGCGCGAGGCGCTCGGGAAATTCGCCACCTGCCCCCGGGCGTGCACCCCCGCATCGGTCCGCCCCGCCCCGGCGATGCGGATCGACTCCTGCAGCAGGCGCGAGAGCGCGGCCTCGAGGACCCCCTGGACCGTCTCCCGGCCGGGCTGCACCTGCCAGCCGGCGTAGCGCGTCCCGACGTATGCCACGGTCATCTTGATGTTGCGCATGGTCTCCACGTCCGGCGCGGCCGGCATTATATGGCGGCCGGGCGGCTTCGGGGCGGCCTCGTTTGACGCTTCCCGGGCCCACCGGTATAATCCCGCCCTTTCCCGAGGGCTTTCTCCTGTCGACGAGGTGAGAAAAGCATGACCATGCGACGCACCGCCACCCTCCCGCTGCTGCTCTTTCTGGCCCTCCCGCTCCTGGCGACCGAGACCCCGGACTACAAGACCCCCGGCAAGAATTGGGGCAAGGGGCCGGTCAGCTGGATCATGACGCCGGACGAGGAGAAGGAGTTCAAGAAGCTGCGCACCGACGAGGAGCGCGCCTCCTTCGTCAAGACGTTCTGGGAGAAACGCGATCCGACCCCGGGAACGCCCGAGAACGAATACGAGGACGAGTTCTGGAAGAGGGTCGAGGCGGCGGAGTCGAGGTTCACCCAGATGAACAGGTCGGGGTCGCTGTCCGACAGAGGGCGGGTGTTCATACTCCTCGGACTCTTCACCAAGTCCGATACCAACCCGCACAACTACCTCGTCTGGACCTACGAGCCGAGCGAAGCGACCGGCATCAAATCAAAGCTGGAGCTCAAGTTTGCCCCGCAAACGACCGGGGCGCTCCTCCTGGATCGCAAGGAGCTGGAGCAGTATGTCGAGGCTCATCCCGAGACGCGCGGCATCGGCTGGACCATGCCGCGGGCGGTCATCGCCGACGTGGCGGCAGCCCCGGCCGCGGCGGCGGGGCCGGCGGTCGAGGACCTCTCCCCCGAGAGCCGGCGGCAGATCCCGGTCCTCGAGGCGGTCTTGAGCAAAGGGAGCGGACCGACCGATGTGCCGTTCCAGATCACCTACGACTACTACGCCGCGGTGGACGGGACGACGCTCGTGGTGTTCACGGTCGAGACACCGCGTGAGGCGGCCCATGGCGGCAACGACGCCGCCCTGAAGCCGTTCGCGCGCTTGGTCCCCGCCACGGGGGAGGGGAAACCGGCGAACCTGACGGGCGATCAGCCGTTCGTGTCGGCCCCGGCCATCGAGGCCCCCCCGGCGGGCTTCGTCTACCAGGCGCGCCGCAACCTCGTCCCGGGGGCCTGGAAGATCGCGGTGGTGGTCGAGGACAAGGTGGTCCCCGGGCAGATGGGGACCCTGGTGCAGACGATCAACGTCCCCGACTATCGCGGCAAGGATCTCGATTCGAGCAGCATCTGCCTCCTCGCCTCCTTCACGCACATGGACACGGCTCCTGGTCCGGACGAGAAGCAGGCCGCAGCCGGTCTCTTCACGCTGGGATCGTTCAGGCTGATCCCGCGCGCCTACCCCATCCTGACGAAGGGCGAGGCGCTCAGCTACTACTACCAGGTCTACAACCCCGGCCTCGATCCGGCCACCGGCAAACCGAACCTCGAGGCGACCTACGCCTTCTTCCTCAAGGACGGCGCCGCCTGGAAGCCGTTCCGGAAGCCGATCAAGAAACCGCAGGGGCAGGTGGAGCTCTACACCATCGACATGAAGGACTTCCTGATCCCCGGCCAGAAGCTGCCGGCCGATTTCAGGCTGGAGATCACCGTCACGGACAAGATCGCCGGCAAGGACATCAAGCGCACGGTGCTGTTCAGCGCGCGCTGAGCGCCAGGCGCCCGGCGGCGGAGTCGAGGCGGACCCGCCGGCCGAGCGGCAGGGTGATCTTGCCGGGGCAGTGGCCGGCGGGAAAGTCGACGACCACGGGAAAGTCGGTGCCGCGCAGATGCGCGGCGAGGATCTCCGCCAGCGGCAGGTCGTTGGCGGGGTCCTTCGGCTGGCAGTTGACCAACCGTCCCACCACCATCCCCCGCAGCCCCTTCAATCGTCCCGCCAGACGCAGATGGGCCAGCATCCGGTCGATGCGGTAAGGCTCCTCCCCCACCTCCTCCCAGAAGAGGATGGCGCCCCGCAGCGGCGGCTCGTAGGAAGTTCCGACGAGGCTGACCAGGAGCGACAGGCAGCCGCCCACGAGCGGCCCCTCCCCCGCTCCCTCACGCACGATCGAGGCGGCCGGAATCTCGTGGGCGAAGGATCGACCGTCCCCCTCCAGGGCGCGCCAGAGCGACCCCTCGTCGTAGGCCGCGCGATGACCCAGCTCCGAGACCATCGGCCCGTGGAAGGTCGCGATCCCGAGACGCCGGTAGGCGGCGGCGTGCACGACGGTCAGGTCGGAGTAGCCGATGAGCGCTTTCGGATGCCTCTTCAAGGGCCTGAAGTCGATCCGGTCGATGATGCGCGGCGCGCCGTAGCCGCCACGTGCGAACCAGATCGCCCGGATCTCCGGGTCGGCGAGCAGCCGGTTGAGGTCGGCCGCACGCTCGTCATCTCCGCCTGCGAGGTAGGCCTGCCGACTGCGCAGATGCGTCCCGGGGCTGACGCGGTAACCGCGTCGTTCGAGGCAGGCGAGGCCGCCATCGAGATCGGCCTCGCGCACCGGCCCGGCGGGGGCCACGACGCCGATCCGGTCGCCCGGCCGCAGCGCGGGTGGAAGGAGCGACTTCACCGCTTTCGCCGCGCCGATCGAAGGCGCCGGAACGAGCGGAATTCGCGGCGGACGCGTCCCAGCAGATCAGGGTCGGCCAGCACCTGAAAACCGGTCAGGGCCAGGGCGCGCGTCGCGACCAGGAGGCCGGCACGGCCGCGGCCGCCACCGGCCAGGTGGGCGAAGGCGGCCGAGTGCAGCGGCGCGCGGGCCGGGGCGATCGCCACGTACGGGTGAATCGCCGGGACACGGTGGCTGACGTTGCCCATGTCGAGCGATCCCATCCGCTCGCGCGGCGTGTCGACGGTGCGGCGGCCGAGCCTCCGGAGCTCACGCTTGAAGACTTCGGCCATGGCGTGATTGGTCACCATCTCGGCGTAAGGGTGGTCGAGCGAGCGGATGCGCACCCGCGCTCCGATCTCGCGCCCGCTGGCGAGCGCCGCGCGCCGGAACGTCGTTTCGACGCGGCGCAGAGCGTTCAGATCGCGCGCTCGCAGCGTGAAGCGCCCCACGGCCCTCTCCGGGACGATGTTCGCCCGCCGCCCCCCCTCGACGATGACACCGGGCAGGCGCACCTCGCGCGGCAGGCGTCGCTTGAGCTTCTCGAGGCTGACGAACAGGTGGATGAGCGCCGCCAGTGCGTTGATTCCCTTCTCGGGTGCGGCCACGGCGTGGGCCGCCCGGCCGTGGTAGGTGACCTCGAGCGAATGGCAGGCGAGCGATGTGGTGTAGACCCGGTCCTCGGTCGAGGGATGGAACATCATCACGGCGTCGACGCCGCGGAAGGCGCCGCGGTCGACCATCACCGCCTTCCCACCGATCGTCTCCTCCGCCGGCGTCCCGATCACCAGCACCTCTCCTCCGAGATCGGCGATCACCCGCCCCAGCGCCGCACCGGCGCCCGCGGCCGCGGCGCCGATCAGGTTGTGCCCGCAGGCGTGACCGATGCCGGGCAGAGCGTCGTACTCCGCCAGCAACGCGAGGCGCGGGCCGTGTCGGCCACCGGCCTTGCGCGCCACGAAGGAGGTCGGCAGGCCGCAGAGCCCACGCTGGATCCGGAACCCCTCACGCCGCAGGAAGGCCGTGAGGCGCGCGGCGGCGCGGACCTCCTCGAGACTCAGCTCGGGATCGGCGTGCAGGGCGCGGCTCAAGGAAAGGATCGACGGCGCCAGGCGGGTTACGGCGCGCTCGAGACGGGTCCTCGTGAGAGGTGGGCCGGAGTGATCCGTAAGCCGAATCCTGTTGCCGTCATGAACGACGGCCGATGGTCATTCCTCTACCCCCGCGGTCTCCCGCGGGGGCGGCGGCCCGACCGGCGCGGCGCATCTGCACGCACCGTGCGGCCGGGACGCCAAGCGACCGACCCGGGAGCTCCTGGGCGGGCCACCCAACTGCGCTCCCCTATTTGGTCTTGCTCCTTGCGGGGTTTGCCGAGCTGCCCCGGTCACCCGGGGCACTGGTGGGCTCTTACCCCACCGTTTCACCCTTGCCGGACTGGAGGCCTGGGCCTCCCATCCCGGCGGTCTGTTCTCTGTGGCACTTTCCTTCCCGTTGCCGGGACTGGGTGTTACCCAGCGCAATGCCCTGTGGAGTTCGGACTTTCCTCTCCCCGGAATGCTCCGGGCAGCGACCATCCGTATCACTCCGGCCCGGCGCCATCTTAACAAAGAGCCCGAGCCGTGAGCAACCGAGGGGCCCCTGGACGCTGTGCTAAGATAACCGGACCCCGTCGGCGGAGAGGCCCGGAGTCCGGATGCCCAGCGACATCACCCTCGAAAAGAACGTCCCCCACAACCCGGAGGCGGAGCGCTCGGTCCTGGGGGCGATCCTGATCGAGAACACCGCCATCAACCGGGCCCAGGAGATCCTCAAGGAAGACGACTTCTACCGCGAGCCGCATCGCAAGATCTTCAAGGTGATGAGCGACCTGTCGGAGAAGGCGACCGCCATCGACGCGGTCACGGTCAAGGAGGAGCTGACGCGGAGCGGCGAGCTGGAGGCGGTCGGCGGTCCCGCCTACATCGCCTCCCTGGTGGACGGCGTGCCGCGCTCGGCCAACGTCGAGTACTACGCCCGGATCGTCAAGGACAAGGCGCTTCTCCGGAACCTGATCGAGGCCGGCAATCAGATCGTCACCACCGCCTTCGAGGCCTCTCAGGAGACCGAGGAGATCCTGGACCTGTCGGAGCGGCTGATATTCCGCATCGCACAGGACCAGCTACGGGCGGGGTTCGTGCCGATGCGGGTGATCGCCGATCAGAGCCTGAAGACGATCGAGCGACTCGCCGAGCACCGGGAGCTGGTGACCGGCCTGCCGACCGGCTTTCCCAGCCTGAACGAGTACACCTCCGGCCTGCAGCCCTCCGACCTGGTCGTGGTCGCCGCCCGCCCCGGCATGGGGAAGACCTCCTTCGCGCTGAACGTCGCCCAGCATGCCGCCATGAAAGAGGGCAGGAAGGTCGGCGTCTTCTCGCTCGAGATGTCGCGCGAGCAGCTCTTCCTGCGGCTCCTGACCGGCCTGGCCCGCGTCGACGCCCATCGTCTGCGCACCGGCCGCCTCACCAAGGAGGAGTGGACCCGCCTGACGCTCGGCCTGGGGGAGCTCTCCACGGCGCCGATCTCCATCGACGACACGGCGGGAACCACGATCCTCGAGATGCGCGCCAAGAGCCGGCGGCTGAAGCTCGAGCAGGGGCTCGACCTGGTGATCGTCGACTACCTGCAGCTCATCCGCAGCCGCGGCCGCTTCGAGAACCGCAACCAGGAGATCACCGAGATCTCCCGCTCCCTCAAGGAGCTCGCCAAGGAGCTGAACATCCCGGTCATCGCCATCTCGCAGCTCTCCCGCGCCCCCGAGCAGCGCGGCGGCGATCGCAAGCCGCAGCTCTCCGACCTGCGCGAATCGGGGGCGATCGAACAGGACGCCGACGTCGTGATGTTCATCTACCGCGAGGAGGTCTACAAGCCGAGCGAGGAGAACCACGGCCGCGCCCAGGTGATCATCGCCAAGCAGCGAAACGGGCCGATCGGGGTCATCGACATGGCCTTCATTCGCGAGTACACACGCTTCGAAGAACTGGAGCGCCGCCCGGAGTGAGACCTTCCCCCCTCGACGCCTATCGGCCCACATGGGCCGAGATCGACCTGGATGCCCTGGCGGCCAACCTGGCCGTGATCAGGCGCCGTGTCGGTGCGCTGCCGATCATGGCCGTCGTCAAGGCCGACGCCTACGGACATGGCGCCGTCCCCGTGGCGCGCGCCCTCGAGGCGGCCGGTGTGGCGCACTTCGGCGTGGCGCTTCCTGAAGAAGGAGTCGAGCTGCGGCGAGGCGGCCTGAGGGGTCAGGTGCTGGTCCTGGGCGGTTTCGCTCCCCCGCAGGCCGAGCTGATCCTGGCCCACGATCTGACACCGGCCGTTTTCCGGCCCGACCAGGTCGAATCGATCGCCCGGGCGGCCGCGGCGAAGGGGGTGCGGGCAAGAGTCCACCTCAAGGTCGACACCGGTATGGGCCGGCTCGGTGTCCCGGCGGCGGACGTTCCGGATTTCGCCTCCCTCCTGGAGGGGGCGCGGGCGGTGACCGTCAGCGGTGTCTTCTCGCACCTCGCTGTGGCCGACGAGCCATCGGATCCCTTTACCAGGACGCAGCTGGACCGCTTCCGTCAAGCCGTCGAGACGCTCGCCCAGCGGGGGATCCGGCCCGAGCAGGTCCATCTGGCCAACAGCGCCGCCATCATGGATCACGAGCCCGCCTGGCTCACGCTCGTGCGCCCAGGGATCATCCTGTATGGCTACGCCCCTTCGGCCGCGATGACCCCCCTCCCGATCCGGCCCGTCCTCTCCCTCAGGACCCGCATCATCTATCTAAAGCAGATTCCCCCCGGGACATCCCTCGGCTACGGCCGCACCTACGTCGCAGCCTCGGCGGCCCGCGTGGCCTCCCTCGCCCTGGGGTACGACGACGGTCTCCCCCGCCCGGCTGGCAACCGCGGCTACGTGCTGATCCGCGGACGCCGCGCCCCGATCGTCGGGCGCATCAGCATGGACCTCACGACGGTCGACGTGACCGCGATCCCGGAGGCCTCTCTTGGAGACGAGGCGTTGGTCATCGGCATCTCGGGCCCCGAAAGCCTGGGCGCCGACCGGATCGCCTCCTGGATCGGCGGTATCACCTGGGAGATCCTGTGCGGCATCGGCTCCCGGGTCCCCCGGCTCTACCGGGGTGCCGGCCGGGAACAGATCGTTTCACGCTTCGCCTCGCCACTAGTCTAAGGACGGCACTAGGCGGTATCATATCCACCGCCGTCTGAAGCGCGTCGTCTCATGCTGTCCCGACCGTTCATGTTGAAATCCGCTCCCCGAGCGGCATCGAGGTGAGTCCCGTGGGCACATGGATTCTTCGCGGTGTCCTGATCCTGTTGTCCATCGTCATAGCCGGTCAGGTCCGACCGCCCAGCCTGAACCCTTTCGATCTCTCCGGCCCTGCCCTCGGAGCCGCTGCGGCGGGGGTCATCATCGCCCTGGAGTACCTGCTGAAAACGCTCGAGATGAACGTCCTCCTCGGCGGTCTCGCGGGTCTTCTGCTCGGAGGAGCCGCGGCGGGGGTGGTCGTCGGGCATCTCCCTTTGGAAGGGCTCCTCCTGCCGCCGCTCGTCCTCAAGGGATTCCTCTTCCTCCTCTTCGGCTACACCGGAATGGCCATCGGCGCGGCGCGCGGCGAGCGCTTCTCCCTGTCCAGTCTGCGTGCCGCCTGGGCCGAGGGAGGCCAACGCAGGAACCACAAGATTCTCGACACCAGCGTCATCATCGACGGGCGAATCGCCGACGTCTGCGAGACCGGATTCCTCGACGGGACCCTGGTCGTGCCGCAGTTCGTTCTGCGGGAGCTGCAGTACATCGCCGATTCCCAGGACTCCCTGAAACGGAACCGTGGCCGCAAAGGGCTCGACATCCTGCAGCGCATCAAGAAGGGGTCCGACGTCAGAGTGATGATCTCCGAGGTCGACTTCCCGGACGTCAAGGAGGTCGACATGAAGCTCATCGAGCTGGCCAAGCAGCTCACGGGAAAGATCATCACCAACGACTTCAACCTGAACAAGGTTGCCGAGCTCCGCGGAGTCCAGGTGCTGAACATCAACAACCTTGCCAACTCCCTGAAGCCGGTCGTCCTCCCCGGCGAGTCGATGAAGGTCTTCATCCTCAAGGAGGGGAAGGAGGCCAACCAGGGGGTCGGCTACCTCGACGACGGCACCATGGTCGTGGTCGACAACGCCAAGCGTCATATCGGCCGGAATATCGATATCACCGTGACGTCGGTCCTGCAGACGACCGCGGGCAAGATGTTCTTCGGCAAGTCGGAGGCCGCCGACGAGGCGGTGGCGGCCGATCAGCGTACGCGCAGGACCGGTCCGTGAGGCGTCTCGCTTTTCCCCTGCTCGTGGCCCTCGCGATCCCACAGATGGCTTTCCCCGCCGAGTCGCATGGA
>DASTNM010000122.1:0-5044 GCA_035762745.1 Candidatus Polarisedimenticolia bacterium | reverse complement strand
GCACCGATGGATAGGCGCCGCGCACCTCACCACCGAGGGCCTGCACCCGCTCTTCGATCTCGCGGGCGTTGAAGCCGTTGAGGGTCGCGATCAATCGGACCTTCTCGTTGGGCGATCTCTTGGAGATCGTCTCGAGGAGGTCGGGGGCCAGCCGCGCCCTGCCGCGGGGCGTGCCGGTGCCGGTGGATGGGTTCGATGCCGGGGCGGCCGCCCAGACGCCCGAAGCACCCCACCCCGAGGTTCCCGGGGCGGCGGCGATTGGCGTCAGGATCAGATTGAGGCTGAGGAGGAGGACCAGGAAGTGACTGAATCCGCGCGTGACTCTCACTTTTGCGCCTCCTGAGAGTCAACGGGACGGCAATCGAGTCACCATCCCGCTGGCAACCCGGCCGTCTCTGAGAGACCCGCGGCTTTCCGTCCCACTCTCGCGAGTGGTTTGGCTTTAGCAACTGGCGCCTTCCCTATCGCAACCCCGGTGCCACCTCCCGGACTCACTTGCCGGTCCCACCTGTCCGCCGGCTCAACCCCTTGAACGACTGAGGGTTGTTCAGCGGGAAGTCCTCCCGCTCTCGGCACTACCCGCCGTTGCCCCTCACCCGGCAGCCGGAGGCGAGGGTCCAGTTCCTGCTCACGACGTGACCGGAGATTGGCCACACGACCGGTGGGAACTGGATCAAACTGCGTGAGGTCAGTGAGTTAGGCCGGACTGTACAGAACCGGGCGCCTGCCAGGGGTCGGTGTTGGGCCTCTGGTCACGCGTTCTGGAGCGGGAGGTCCGGGGCCGAGCGACCTGCGCCGGCCGCGACCGGAGACCGGTCCCGGTGACGGGCGTCGGCTTGACCCTGTTCCGCCTTGCGGGTATCATTCCCCAACCCTTTCGGGCCCACCGCCCCCAGGAGAGTCTGAATCCAATGGAAATCGCGTGGTTCAAGAAGATCCGCAAGCCGAAGCAGGCGGTCGAGCACAAGCGGATCCAGGTCCCCGAAGGGTTGTGGGTCAAGTGCAACTCCTGCAAGGAAATCATCTATAAGAAGGAAGTCCTCCGCAACGCCAACGTCTGCCCGAAGTGCAACTACCACTTCAGGATCTCGGCCCGCGAGAGACTGTCGGCCCTCCTGGACGAGGGGCGCTACCAGGAGGTCGATACCGACATCTATTCGGTCGACCCACTCAAGTTCAGGGATCTGAAGCCGTACAAGGACCGCCTCCGGGAGTACCGGGAGAAGACCGGCCTGAACGACGCCGTGATCAACGCCCGCGGCACGATGGGCGGCTACCAGGTGATGCTCTCCGTCATGGAGTACGGCTTCATGGGCGGATCGATGGGCTCGGCGGTCGGCGAGAAGGTGACGCGGGCGGTGGAGCGCGCCCTCGACGAGCGGATCCCGCTCGTCGTGATCTCCTGCTCCGGCGGCGCCCGGATGCAGGAAGGGGCGCTATCGCTCATGCAGATGGCGAAGATCGCCGCCGCCCTCGGGAAGCTGCACGAGGCGCGCATCCCGTTCATCTCGGTCCTCACCGACCCTACGACCGGCGGCGTCACCGCCTCCTACGCCATGCTGGGCGACCTGAACATCGCCGAGCCGAAGGCGCTCATCGGCTTCGCAGGCTCCCGGGTCATCGAGCAGACGATCCGCGAGAAGCTCCCGGAAGGGTTCCAGCGATCGGAGTTCCTGCTCGAGCATGGGATGCTCGACTTCATCGTCGAGCGCCGTGAGATGCGCGACATCCTGATGCGCTGCTTCAAGTTCCTGGTCAACACCGAGGCCCTCGTCGCCTCCGCCCCGGCCGCCTCCTCGTCGACGGCCAGCGCGGCCGGCGCCGGATCGGGATCGGGGAGCGACGTCGACTCCGGCACGGTGGCCCGCCCCCGTGAGCCGATCCAGTTCCCCACCCCGATCGCCGCCCGCCAGCACTCGAACCCACCCGAAGCCCGCTAGGCCGACCTCGTGAAGGCCACCGACAGGCGTGACCTGCTGCCGGGGCGGCCGGGGACGGCATGACCTACCGGGAGGCGCTGGCCTTCCTCGCGTCGCTCGAGTCGCTCGGCATCCGGCCGGGGCTGGATCGGATTCGCGCCCTTCTCGCCCGACTCCGAGACCCCCAGGACCGCTTCCAATCGACGCTCATCGCCGGCACCAACGGCAAGGGATCGATTGCCGCCTACCTCGCCTCGATCCTGAGCGCGGCGGGCGTGAGCGCCGGCGTCTACACCTCGCCGCACCTCGTCCGTTTCGAGGAGAGAATCGCCATCGGCGGCGAATTGATCTCCGAGGACGAAGTCGCCTCCCTGACCTGCGAGGTGCGTCAGGCGATCGAGGCCGAACGCGCCGCCGGCGGCGACCCCCCGACCTACTTCGAGGCGACCACCGCCCTCGCCTTCCTGCAGTTCGCGCGCCGGGGGGTCCCGCTCGCCGTCCTCGAGGTCGGGATGGGAGGCCGCTTCGACGCCACCAACGTCGTCACCCCCCTCGCCTGCGCCATCGCGCCGGTGGCGATGGACCACATGCAGTGGCTCGGCGCCACGCTCTCCGAGATCGCCTGGCAGAAGGCCGGCATCCTGAAGCCCGGCATCCCCTGCGCCGTCTCGCGGCAGGACAAGGCGGCGCTCGACGTCATCCGCGGCGAGGCCGCGCGCCTGGCCGCGCCGCTCATCCTCTCGACCGAGTGCGCCGTCAGGCCCGGCGGCCGCGGGCCAGGCTTCCCCGATCCGCCGGTCTTCAGCCTGACCACACCGTCGGGCGCATGTTACGACGACCTGACGCTCGCCCTGCGCGGCGCGCACCAGGTCGACAACGCCACCACCGCCGTCCTGGTGGCCGAGCGGCTCGCCGCCCGCGGCTTCCCCTCGATCGACCGGACTGCCATCACGCGCGGCCTGTTCCGAGCCGTCTGGCCCGGCCGCATCGAGATTCTGCCCGGCCGCCCCGACCTCCTCCTCGACGGCGCCCACAACCCCGCCGGCTGCGAGACCCTCGCCGCCTACCTGCGCCAGCACCAGGCCGGCCGTCGGGTGACACTCGTCTTCGGCGCCATGAAGGACAAGCCGGCCGATGTGATGCTCGGCATCCTCTGCCCCCTCGCCAGCCGCGTCATCGTCACCTCGATCCCGGTCCCCCGCGGCGAGTCGCCCCACATCCTGCAGCGCTACGCCGCCCATCATCACCGCGACGTCGTCATCGAGCCGTCGATCGCCGACGCCCTGGAGGCGGCCCGCCAGGCCGCCGGCGCCGACGGCCTGTGCGTCGTCAGCGGCTCGCTTTATCTCGTCGGTGAGGTGAAGCGCCGTCGGGGGTGACGCCCCCCGGGCGTCCGATGATCGACCGGGGATTCTGGATCGCGTCGCGCGAATCCTCCGTTAGTATCCCTTCCCAGGCGACGGGGTCTGTCCAGGAAGGAGAGCAACCGGACCATGGCAGAGAGCGTCTCCAGACTCCCCGCGGATTCGGGCGATCGCGGCGCCAGCTACGCCATCTACGTCCTGACCCTCCTGACCTGTCTCAACCTGCTGGATTACCTCGACCGGTACGTCATCGCCTCGGTCCAGTCGCTGGTGCGGAAGGACTTCCCGCTCACCGACGCCGACTACGGACTCTTCGGCACGCTCTTCTTCCTCGTCTACCTGACGACGGCGCCGATTTTCGGATACCTGGGAGACCGATATCCGCGTCGCAGGATCCTGGCGCTGGGAGCGGCGCTCTGGAGCCTGGCGACCGCCGGTTCCGCGTTCGCCCGCTCCTACGGGGGGCTGCTCTTCTCACGCGGGCTGGTCGGCATCGGCGAGGCCTCCTTCGGGACCCTGTCGCCACCCTTTCTCGCCGATTACTTTCCGGTCGGGAAGCGCGGCAGAGTGATGGCGATCTTCTTCCTGACGATCCCGGCGGGCGCGGCGCTCGCCTACCTTCTCGTGCCGCTCTTGGGAGCGGATCGGGGCTGGCGTTTCTACTTCCTGCTGGCCGGGCTCCCCGGTCTGGTGCTTGCGATCCCGATCCTCTTCCTGAGAGAGCCGCAGCGGGGCGCGATGGACCTCCCGGGCCGGTCGACACCGTCACCCGGCCCCCCCATCCTTGCCGAGTCGTTCTCCTATCGAGACCGGGTCACTCACGTCATCTTTTCCTATAGAGAGCTGATCCGCGCCCGCTCGTATCTCTTCACCAACCTCGGGTACGCGGCGCTCACCTTCGCCATCGGCGGGATGGCGTTCTGGATGCCCCGCTACCTCGAGACGATCAAGAAGATCTCCCTGGAAGAGTCCAACCGTCTGACCGGAGGGATCGTGGCCGTGGCCGGCCTGCTTGGAACCCTGGCGGGCGGATTCGCCGGAGATCTGCTGATGCGCCGGACCCGGCGGGCCTACATGCTCTTTTCGGGGCTCGGGGTGCTGGTCGCGATCCCCTTCGCCTGGATTGCGATCGTCTCGCCCGACAGGTGGACCTTTTCGCTCTGCTTCGCCGTCGCGATCTTCCTGCTCTTCCTGAACACCGGTCCCCTGAACGCGGTCATCATCAGCGTCAGCCCCGTGCCGCTCCGCTCGACCGCGGTGGCCGCCAACATCGTCATCATCCACATCCTGGGAGACGCCCCCTCCCCCTACTTGATCGGCTGGGTGTCGGACCATTCGAGTCTGCAGCACGGCATTCTTCTTGCGGTCGCCGCGATGTCGATCTCGGGCGTGCTCCTTCTCATCGGCTCGCGCCACCTCCCGGGAGATCTCGATCGCGCCGCAGGCCGGCCGGCATCCTCGTCTCGCCAGTCGTCGTGGTGATCGCGGCGCTCAATCTCGTGCTCGACTTCGTCGAGTCGGGCCTCTCCCGCGGCGCCCGCTGGTCCTTCGACCTCAGGCTCCTGGGCAGTGGGCGGCATCAGCGTGTCGGTCTGAGTTGCAGCGCACCCCCGATCCGGGTAAATTCTTCTCACTGACATCCTGACCATCCGAAAGGGGGACGCCATGAGAAGGACGATCCTGGCGCGGGTCGCGGTTCTGGGGGCGATGCTGGCGTGTCGGCCGCTGCTCGGTGGCGCCGATGTTGACTCGCCGAAGGTG
>DASTNM010000121.1:0-7061 GCA_035762745.1 Candidatus Polarisedimenticolia bacterium | reverse complement strand
CCGCGCCGCGGAAGGCGTCCTCGTCATTCTTCCCCCGCAATTCAGGCGGCACGGACGGCTCGTCGGCGAAGACCAGGCCGCGCACCTGGATCTTGAGGTGCCCCCGCGCGTCGAGCCCGCCTTCCCCGGGAAGGCAAATTCCTGCGGCGACGGTCTGAGGCCGGACAGGGACTCGGGGGACCATCGCGTGAAGCGGCGCTCGCTCGTCCGCTCTTTCCTTATCTCGACAGATCGTTCTTGAAGATTTCTCCGTTCTTCATCACGAAGCGGACCTTCCCCAGCTCTCTGATCTCCTTGAGCGGATCGCCGGCGACGGCGATGAGATCCGCATAGGCGCCGGCGGCGACCACGCCCAGATCGCCCTTGCTGTTCAACATCTCGGCGGCGCGCGACGTGGCGGACCTGATGGCGTCGACCGGCGCCATGCCGAGCTTCGTCAGCAGGGGAAATTCCTGCGCCATCGGCTGGTCCCAGGGGATGCCGCCGATGTCGGTGCCGTAAACGATCCTCACCCCCGCGCGCAGCGCCTTGGCGAACGAGACTTCATGCACGGCGGCGCGGGTCCGATCGCGCTGGCCGGCCGGCGTGTCCGCGGGCGCCCAGTCGAGGTAATAGGGCGCGAGCGTGGGGCAATACCAGGTGCCCTGGCGGACCATCTGCGCGATCTGCGCGTCGGTGATCTCGAGACCGTGCTCGATCGAATCGCAGCCTCCGTCGAGCGCGCGCTGCAGTCCGATGCCGTTGTAGGCGTGGCAGGCGACCTTCTTCCCCCAGCCGTGCGCTTCGTCCACGATCGCCTTGATCTCCTCGAGAGTGAGCGTCGGTTGCGAGACGAGGCGCCCTTCCTTGTCGGCCCACGAGCGGTGCGTCATGTACACCTTGATCCAGTCGGCGCCATGCTCGAGCTGCTCGCGCGCGGCCTTGCGCGCCTCGACCGGGCCGTCCACGATCTGCGCCCCTTTGGGCATGACCAGCTCGGGCGCGTACCCTTCGAGGTTGTATCCCCCGGTGGTGGAGATGGCGCGGGTCGAGGCGAAGATCCGCGGGCCCGGGATGGTGCCTTCCTCGATGGCCTGCTTGATGCCGACGTCGCCGTAACCCGCCCCCTCGGTCTCGACGTCGCGGATCGTCGTGAACCCCTGCTCGAGCGCCCGGCGCGCGGCCACGGTGGCGCGGGCGGCACGGAGGGCGAGCCCGGCGAACAGGATGTTCGCGTCGTAGCCGCCCTTGGCGGGATCCTCGCCCCAGAGAAAGAGGTGGGTGTGCGAGTCGATGAGGCCGGGAAGAACGGTGGCCGCGGAGAGGTCGACCACCTTCGCCCCCGCCGGGATGGTGCCGCCGGTCGCATCCGTGACTTTGTCGATCCGGTTGCCGCGAATGAAGACGAGCTGATTCCTGCGCGCCGCCTCGCCGACGCCGTCGATGAGCGTCCCCGCCTTGATGACGATCGTGATCGCGGAGGCCTGGGAAGCGGGCGATTCCGCGTGAGCTGAGGCCGTACCTGCCAGGACCAGGCAGGTCAAGAGGACGGGGCGTGCACGAAGCATCCGTTCCCCCGGGGAAGCGTAGCAATCAATGATACGGGCGCGGTCCTTGCTCTGGCCGAGACTCGAGTTCAGCGGCGCCTTCAGGCTTGCGCGAGCTGCCTCGCCTTCGAGATCGCCGTCCTCACGCCCTTGGTCTCCCTGATCTTCCTGATCAGCAGCTTCTGCCGTGGCTTCAGCTGCCGCATGTAGCCCATGTAGCGGCCCTGGAGAACCAGGGAGGCGCGGGCCTTCGAGGAGAGCGGGGCGCGACGCCGGGGCCGCACCCTCGTCCCGTCCGTGAGGATCGGAACCAGCCGCAGGAGAGAGTGATCCAGGACTCTCAGTGTCCGACGCACCTGCTTGATTTCGCTGACAAATCGACTTTCAGTGAATCTCGCCACGCCGACCCCTCCACAGAATGAACTGTTTGGCCCGCATTGAGCCCGCCAAGTATATTCAAGAACCGCCGGGAGGATGCTCTTCTTTCGGAAAACCGCTGGCGCGGGAAGCGGGTCTTGTCTTACCATGCCCGTCGTCCGGTCGGAGCCTCGGGCGCCGTTCCGGCGAAGGAGGTGCTGCGATGCCTTTCGGAAGCCTGTGGATCCCCGTGATCCTCTCGGCCGTCGTCGTCTTCGTGGCCAGCTCGATTCTCCACATGGTGCTCAAGTACCACAAGGCCGACATGAAGCCACTTCCCAACGAGGGCGCCGTGCGCGAGGCGCTCGCGAAGGGAAACCCGGCGCCGGGCGTCTACTTCACTCCCTACTGCGCCGAGATGAAACAGATGAACGAGCCGGCGGCGAAAGAGAAGTTCGAGAAGGGGCCGGTCGCGATGCTCACGATCCATCCGAAGGGCGCCCCGATGATGCCGAAGCTGCTGGCGCTCTGGTTCTCCTTCAGCGTCCTCGTGAGCTTCGTCGCGGCCTACGTCGCGCGCCACACGCTCCACCCCGGCGATGACGGGATGCTCGTCATGCGGATCACCGGAACGGTAGCCTTCGCCGGCTACGCCCTGTCGCACCTGAGCGACTCGATCTGGAAGGGGGAGCCGTGGTCCAACACCGTCCGCGCCTTCGTCGACGGTGCGATCTACGCGCTGCTGACCGGACTCACCTTCCGCCTTTTGTGGCCGGCCGCGTAGCAACGGGCACCCGCCGCAGGCTGGGATCAGTGCCCGTCCAGGGACAGGGACAGCCCTGCCGCGAACCCGAAGTCCTCGGCCGTGTCCGAGAGCCCGAGGAAAAGGGTTGAGCGGAAGGTGACACCCCGCGACAGCGTCCGATCGTATCCCAGGCTCGCATCGGCGATGTCGCTGTGCCCCTCGATGACCGATTGCCTCCTGTCGTAAAAGGCGTTCCACGAGGCTCGATCCGAACGACGCCACTGCGCGCCGACGGTGAGCCATGACGTGTTGCGGTAATCGATGCCCGCCGGATCCCCGCGCACGATGTGCTGCCAGGAACCGATCAGATTCCATGTGCGCCCGAGGGGCTGGATGACCCCGATCCCGCCCCCGTAGTCGGCCTCGCCGCTGCCCAGCCCTTTCGTCTCGTCTGCCGTCGGAAACTTGACCCGGAGAACCCCCGACACCCAGGGCCGCCGCGCGGTCCCCTTCAGGATGAACACCTCTTCCTGGGCGACGATGTCACCGAGACCCGACTCCGAAGTGCTGCCACCGGGGACCGGGCCGATCACCTCGCCATTGAGGTAGACGACCGGCTGACTCGTGTGGATCGAGACGTAAGGGACCGTCAGGCGGAACTCCTGCCGGTCGGAGGAGACGACCGCGATCATCGGGACGTAGGTGATCGAGGTGTCGATCCCGGTGCCGTAGTCACCGCTGAAATAAGCCGGGAGGACCCGCAGGTCGGTCCGCACCCCGGCCTCGACGCCGCCGTGCGGAACGGCCGCCGCCAGAAGAAAAAAAAGGGGAAGGGCCGCGAGGGCCCTTCCCCTCAAGCTGCGAACGCGGACGCGCACCGTCGCCGCGCTTGACCTATCCGTGGGCCGGCGCCGGGTGATCCGGCACCTGCGGCCGCTCTGGGCGCTCGGGCGCCTGCGGTCTCTCCGGCCGCTCGGGTCGATCCGGCCGCGACGGAGGTTCCGGCCTGTCGGCGCGGTCCTGCGGCGCCGGATGATCCGGCTTCTGCCCGGCGATCAGGCTGTCGAGATTCTGCAGCGCGACCGTCCGGGTGCCGTCGAGACGGGCGAGGGCCGCTTCGATCCTGGAGACCGCCTGGGACGGAACCTGATCCAGCAGACCCTGGAGCGTGGTTTTGCTCTTCTCGAACCCGGCCGCCACGGCGGCCCTGGCTCGCTCGAGACCGGTGACCTCGGGTTTCCCCGACGCATCGGGTGTCTCGGCGGCGGCGGAGGTGAGGTCCTTGGAGTCATCGTCGCCGGAGACATCGTGGCCCGTGATGGCGGCGATCGCCTTGTCGCGTCCCTCGAGGCCCGCGGCGATCGCCTTCTCGATGGCCGACTGCGCCTGTGCCGGGACCTTCGACAGAAGACCCGTGAGGATTTCCGTCTGCCTGGCGGTTGCAGCCTCGATCCTCCGCACCGCGTTGTCCTGGCCCGTCACGGCCGGCTTCCCGGACGTGGCGTTGGCCGCCAAAGCCGGAAGGACGGCCAGCACGAACGCTGCCGCCGTCGATACCAGATGTTTGTTCAATCGCATGCTCGATCTCCTTTCCGTAACTGATGTTTGGAGCACATACTCTTATACGACGAAGATCGACCCGCGGCAAGTCAAGTGCCGAATTGCGCTATTCTTTACAATGATGGGCTGGTTTGTTTATCTCGTCCGGTGCCACGACGGCAGCCTGTATACCGGCGTCACGACCGACCCGCCGTCCCGCGTCCGGGCTCATAACGCCGGCCGGGGGGCGAGGTACACGCGTGTGCGTGGCCCGGTCAGGCTCGTCCACCTGGAGGTGGCCGCCGGGCGGGCCGCGGCGCTGCGCCGCGAATGGATGATCAAGCAGTGGTCCCGCGCCGGGAAGGAACGACTCGTTTCGGCGGGGGTGCGCACGGTGCGGGGCGCGGCACCGAAGCGCGCTGGAGGCACGATGGTTCGCACGCTGCGGATAGGCGATCGGATACGGGTCGAGGGTGGCGAGCTGCGCTTCCAGTATGCGCGCAGCGCCGGCGCCGGCGGCCAGAACGTCAACAAGGTCAGCAGCAAGGCGATCCTGCGCTGGTCGGTCAGCAGCGCGCCCGGGCTGCCGCCCGACGTTCGCGAGCGCTTCCTGCGCCGCTTCGCCCGCCGGATCACCCGCGACGGCGACCTTGTCCTGGCCAGCCAGCGCTTCCGCGATCAACGGCGCAACGTCGAGGACTGCCTCGACAAGCTCACCGCCATGCTGGCGCAGGTCGCCGAGGCCCCGGCGCCCCGTCGGCCGACCCGCCCCGGACGGGCGAGCGCGGAGCGGCGCCTGCGCGACAAGCGGACCCGATCGGCCATCAAGAGTCAGAGGGCCCGACCGGACGACCGCGACTCATCCTGATAGAATGACCGGGTCAGGAGTCTGTCGGGCCCATCGGGGGCCCGACTCTTCGTTTCCGGAGGTGATTATGCAGCCATGCCACCGGGTTCTGGTGGTCGCCGCGTTCGTCCTCGCCACCTCCGTCCACCTCTCCATCGGGCCGCAGGCCCATGGGGCACGCAAGGAGGCCAGGCCCGAGCCGGAGACGTTCGGACGGTTCACGGTGGACCAGGTGGAGCGGCGGCTCGGCCAGCCGAACGTCTTCGTCTTCGACGGCAACAGTCCCGAGACCTACGTGGAGCACCATCTCGCGGGCGCCGTGCGTCTGAATCACAAGGACATCACGCCGGAGGTCCTGCCCCAGGACAAGGGCGCCACTCTCATCTTCTACTGCATGAACGAGCTCTGAATGGAGTGCCACCACGCGGCCCGGCGGGCCGCGGACCTCGGCTACCGCGAGGTGTTCATCATGCCGTCGGGGATCATGGGGTGGGCCGCGGCCGGGAAGCCGGTCGACAAGGGTGAAGCTCCGCGCTGAGAGAGCCCGGACCTGGTTCTGGACGCGGTCAGGGGAGCCAGTGGAGACCACCCTCGATCCGCACGATCCGGTCGGCGAGGTCGCCGAGATCGATATCGGATCGATTGGCGAGCAGGATCACGGTGAGGCGATCGTCCGGGTAGCGGACGATGAGCGCCTGGAAGCCGCGCCAGCTCCCCGGGTGCTCCCAGCGGCGCCGCCAGAGATCGCGGTTCAGGAACCATCCGAAACCGTACGGGCTTTCGGCGCCGTCATTGAGCCGCACCGGCCGCAGGGTCTGGTCGAGCGTCGTCGTCGGCACCAGCCTTCCGGTGGCCAGCGCCCGGTCCCAGAGGGCGAGGTCGTGGAGCGTCGTATTGACGGCGCCGCTGCCGGCCAGGCAGTCGAGCGGATGATCCTGGAACGCGACGAAGCCGTCCCGCATCAGCGCATAGCCGCGGGCGCGGTTCGGAACCGGCAGGTCGGGACGGTCGCGCAGCATCGTGTCATTCATCCCGAGCGGCTCGAGGATCCGCACTTTCAGAAGATCGGCGAACGGCATCCCGGCGACCCTCTCGAGGATCAGCGCCAGCATCTCGTAGCCCGCGTCGCTGTACAGGAAACGATCGCCGGGAGTGAAGACCGGGTCGCCCTGTCGCTCCAGGTAGGCGAGGGCGTCGCGGTTTGTGACCCACCCGCCGGCATCGCGGCCACGCGCCAGGGCGTCGTAGTAGTCCGGCAACCCCGAGGTGTGCGTCAGCAGATGACGCACCGTCATCCTGTCGCCGAACCGCGCCAGCTCGGGCAGGAAACGGATGACCGGCGCGTCGTAATCGAGGCGCCCGTCCTCATGCAGCAGGATCGCCAGCATCCCGGTGAACTGCTTCGACATGGAGGCGATGTCGAACGCGGTGCGGGGGCCGATCGGGATGCCGCGCTCGACGTCGGCCAGGCCGACCGCCCCGGTGTAGGCCACCTCGTCGCCCCGGATCACCATCACCGCCGCGCCTGGGGCATGGTCGCTTCGTAACGGCGCGAGCAGGGCGTCGATCCGCTGCGGCGTGCTCGCGGCGCAACCCAGGCAGAGACCCGCGATCGCGCCGATCACCCGGACCAGACTCAGCCCCGGACGGCGAAGGCCGCGCGCCTGCCTCACGCTTCAGCTCCTCCCCGCGTCACGGGTCGGGCCGGACGCTCCCGGGATCCGCGGGGACGAGAAGGTGCACTCGACGCCCAGCCGGGCGAGGTAGGCGAGCAGCTCGGCCGAGTCGACGTGGCGGTCATGGGGGACGAGACCCCGCTCGGCGATGCGACCGTGAATGAGAGCGCGGACCGCCAGCACGGCGGGAGCGACCGCGGCCAGGTAGCTGCGCTGCCGTGCGAAGACACGCGCCTGGCTTACGGCGCCCGAGCCGCCCTCGATCTCCGCCAGCATGCCCCCGGCGATCGACCCGAACCGGCGCGCCACGAAGGTCGAGAGTCGTCGCGCGCGCGTCAAGCGCGTCGCCAGCGCCGGCACGCGCGCCAGCA
>DASTNM010000120.1:0-5518 GCA_035762745.1 Candidatus Polarisedimenticolia bacterium | reverse complement strand
GCCACCCTCGTCAACTCGGGGAGATTCGACGGCCACCAGGCCGACGACGCGAAGCGGGCTATCACCACAGCGCTCGCGGCGGAGGGGCGTGGCAAGGCGGTGGTGCAGTTCCGGCTGCACGACTGGTGCATCTCCCGGCAGCGCTACTGGGGAACGCCGATACCGGTCATCCACTGCCGCGCCTGCGGCATCGTGCCGGTGCCGGAGAAGGACCTGCCGGTCCTGTTGCCGGAGGATGCGCCGCTCACGGGCGAGGGGGGCTCGCCGCTGGCGCGCGTCGCCTCATTCGCCAAGGTGCGCTGCCCGAAGTGCGGCGGAGAGGGGCGGCGCGAGACCGACACCATGGATACCTTCGTCGACTCCTCGTGGTACTTCTACCGCTACTGCGATCCGCGCAACGCGGGCGCTCCGTTCGATCCGCCCACCGTCGGCCGCTGGCTGCCGATCGACCTGTACGTCGGCGGCATCACGCACGCCACGATGCACCTGATCTACTGCCGCTTCTTCGCCATGGTGCTGCGGGACCTGGGCCTGCTGTCGACCGGCGAGCCGATCCAGAACCTGCTCTGCCAGGGGATGGTCCTCAAAGGGGGCACGGCGATGTCGAAGTCGAAGGGGAACATCGTCGACCCGGACGAGATGGTGCGCCGTTACGGTGCCGACACCACGCGGCTGTTCACGCTCTTCGCGGCCCCGCCGGAGAAGGACCTGGAGTGGAACGAGCAGGGTGTCGAGGGATGCTTCCGGTTCCTGGAGAAGGTCTGGCGGCTCCTGCTGCCGCGGGCGGAGCGGCTGGCCCAGGCATCCCTTCCGGCCTCTCCGGAGGGAGCCGGCGACCCGCGCCGCGCTGCGCTGCGGCGCAAGGTCCACCAGACGATCGAGCGGGTGACGGTCGACATCGACAGGCGTCTGCACCTCAACACGCCGGTCGCCGCCGCCATGGAGCTGCTGAACGCCGCCCAGGACTTTGCGCGGGAGGAGCGCGAAGGAGACGCGCCCTGCCTCAAGGAGTGCGGCGTGACGCTGGCGCTGCTGCTGCAGCCGTTCGCGCCCCACATCTCGGAGGAGATCTGGTCGGCGCTCGGGGGGCGGGGAAGCGTCGCGGAGCAGCCGTGGCCTTCGGCCGACCCGCGCTGGCTGCGCGAGGACGAGGTGGAGATCGTCGTGCAGGTCAACGGGCGCGTGCGCGGGCGGATGAGGGTGGCGCCGTCGCTCGCCGAGGAGGAGATCCTGGGCCGGGCCAGGGCCGACCCTCATGTCGGCTCCTACCTCGAGGGGCGGAGCATCCAGAGGACGGTCTACCTTCCGGGGAAGCTGCTCAACATCGTGGTCGGATGACCCGCCCTCTCCACCGGGCGGCCCGCGCCCGCCTGATATAATGCGTCCCATGAGGCCCCGCACGCTGCACCGGTTCCTGGCGGCGCCCCTCGCGGCGGTGCTGGCCGCGAGCTGGGGCTGCGGTTACCACCTCTCGGGCCGCTCCACGACACTGCCGTCCGGGCTGCGGTCCATCGGCATCCCGACGTTCGTGAACCGGACCAGCCGGCCGGAGCTCGAGCAACGCGTGACGGAGCACGTGATCGACGAGCTCACCACGCGGGGCCGGGTGCGGATCGTGCCGGGGGAGGAGGGGGCGCAGGCGGTCCTGCACGGCACGATCCTGAGCTACGTCGTCAACCCGGTCGTGATCAGCCAGCTCGGGCGCGCCACGCGCTACGAGATCCTGATCACCGCGCACGTCATCCTGACCGAGACCACCACCGACAAAGTGCTGTGGGAGGACGACCACTTCCTGTTCAAGCGGCAGTACGACGTGGCGGCGAGCCCGCAGACCTTCGTCGATCAGGAGATCGTGGCGATCGACGACGTGGCCACCGATTTCGCGCGCGGGGTCGTCACGTCGATCCTCGAGAGGTTCTGACGTCGATGGGGCGCACTCTGAGCTTCGGGCAGCTGCAGCAGGCGCTGGTGCGCGGCGCGCTCGAGCCGGTCTACCTTTTCGAGGGCGCCGAGGAGTTCTTCCACGAGGAGGGGTTCCGACTGCTGGAGGCGGCCGCGCTCCCGGCGGGGACGGCGGTCACCGATCGCGACGCGCTGCGGGGGGCGGAGATCGCGCTTCCCGCGCTGCTCGACCTGGCCGAGACCTACCCGATGGGCGGTGGGCGGCGACTGATCGTCGTGCGACAGGCCGACGATTTGCGCGCCGACGACCTCGAGCCGCTCAAGGCCTACCTGGCCCGCCCCAATCCCAGGACCTGCCTGGTCTTCAGCGACGCGAAGTTCGACGGACGCAGGGGTCTCGGGCGCGCCCTGGCGGCCGGTGGCGTGCGCGTCGACTGCGCGCCCCTGGACGAGACGCGCACCGCCCTCTGGGTGCGGGAGAGGCTGCGCGGGGGCGGCTTCGGGATCAGCGCCGAGCTCGCCGAGGCGATCACCGCCGGGTACGCCGGCGGGGGACTCGCGGGCCTCGACGCGGAGCTTTCCAAGCTGATGAGCGCCCTGGGGGCGCCGCGGCCGGTGGAGCCGAAAGACCTGGCGATCCTGGCCGGCGTACCTCGGGTCGAGGACGCCTTCCGCGTGGCGATGCAGGCGATCCGCGGCGAGCGCGGCGAGGCGGTGGCGGCGACCCGGGCGCTGCTGCGGGCGGGGGAGGACCCGGTGCGGATGCTGGGCGGGATCTCCTGGTACGTGCGCAACGCCCTGCGGGCCCGCTCCGCCGCCGCGCGGCGTGTCCCGCCGCGCGAGCTGAGGTCGCTGTATGACATCGACCCGGGGCGGATCGAGCGCTTCGAGCGGGAGGTCGGCCGGGCGGACGTGGCGGGTCTGCGGGAGACCCTGGCGCTCTGTCTGCGGGCCGACCGCGAGCTCAAGGGGCAGGGGGCCAAGGACCCGGCGCACGCCCTGGAGCGTCTGATCCACGGCGCCGGCCGGCACCGCGGGGGACGAGGATGACCGCGAAGCGGGAGACGGTCGTCGTCCTCGATTTCGGGGCGCAATACAGCCAGCTGATCGCGCGCCGGGTGCGCGAGCTTCAGGTCTACAGCGAGCTTCTGCCGTGCGATACGCCGGTCGAGCGCCTGCGCGCCATCGCACCGGTGGGCCTGATCCTGTCCGGAGGCCCGGACTCGGTCTACGACGAGGGCGCTCCCCGGCTCGACCCCGAGGTGTATTCCCTCGGTCTCCCGGTCCTGGGGATCTGCTACGGCATGCAGCTGATGGCGCACCAGCTCGGCGGCCGGGTCGGGCGAGCCCCCCGGCGGGAGTACGGTCCCGCCGATCTCGAGGTGACGCTCCGCGGCAGCCTCTTCGACCGCCTGCCGGAGCGCCAGAAGGTCTGGATGAGCCACGGCGACGAGATCCTGGCCCCGCCTCCCGGCTTCGCGGTCACGGCGAAGAGCACGAACGCCGGCTGCGCCGCCATGGCGGACGAGGCCCGCAGGCTGTACGGCATCCAGTTCCACCCCGAGGTGGCGCACACGGAGCAGGGCCTGGCCATCTTGAAGAACTTTCTGCACGGCCCCTGCGGGGCGAGGGGCTCCTGGCGCCTGGCCTCCTTCATCGAGAACTCGGTCACCGCCATCCGATCGCGGGTCGGCGACGGGCGTGTGCTGGCCGGTCTGAGCGGAGGGGTCGACTCGGCCGTCGCGGCGCTCCTGATCCACCGCGCCATCGGCGACCGCCTGCACTGCCTGTTCATCGACAACGGTCTCTTGCGGCACGAGGAGGCCGACCTCGTGGTGCGCGCCTTCGACAGGTCGTTCCACCTGCCGGTGCGCCACGTCGACGCCTCGGAGCGCTTCCTGAAGGCGCTCGCCGGCGTGGCCGACCCGGAGGCGAAGCGCAAGGTGATCGGCCGGGTCTTCGTCGAGGTGTTCGAGGCGGAGGCCAGGACCCTGGGGCCGGTGGAGTTCCTGGCCCAGGGGACACTCTACCCGGACCTGATCGAGTCGACGTCGTTCAAGGGTCCCTCGGCGGTGATCAAGACGCACCACAACGTCGGCGGGCTGCCTGAGACGATGCGGCTGAAGCTCGTGGAGCCGCTCCGGGAGCTCTTCAAGGACGAGGTGCGTCGCGTGGGGCGGGAGCTCGGCCTGGACGAGCGAATCCTGATGCGCCATCCGTTCCCCGGCCCCGGACTGGCGGTGCGGCTCCCGGGGGAGGTGAGCCGCGAGCGGCTGGCTGTCCTGCGCCAGGCGGACCAGATCTTCCTGGAGGAGCTGCAGGCGGCGGGCCTGTACGGGTCGACCGCCCAGGCCTTCGCCGTGCTCCTGCCGGTCAAGACGGTCGGGGTGATGGGAGACGGGCGCACCTACGAGAATGTGGTCGCCCTGCGCGCGGTCACCACCGACGACTTCATGACGGCCGACTGGGCGCGCCTGCCGCATGAATTCCTGGCGCGAGTGAGCTCCCGGATCGTCAACACGGTGCGCGGCGTCAACCGCGTGGTCTACGACATCAGCACCAAGCCGCCTTCGACGATCGAGTGGGAGTGACGATGACCCGGCGACAGGGATTCGTCCACCTCCACAACCACACGCAGTACTCGCTTCTCGACGGCGCCTCGAAGCTCGAGGAGCTGGTGGAGCAGGCGGCGCGTTTCGAGATGCCGGCCCTGGCGATCACGGACCACGGAAACCTGTTCGGCGCCATCCCGTTCTTCGAGGCGGCCACGGCCAGGGGAGTCAAGCCGATCCTCGGCTGCGAGAGCTACATCGCCCCCGGCGCGCGCGCCGACCGGACCCCGCAGGGTCCCGGGCGCAAGCCGTACTATCACCTCCTCCTCCTGGTGCAGAACCACGAGGGGTACCGCAACCTCATGAAGCTGTCGACCGCGGGCTTTCTCGAGGGGTACTACTATCGTCCCCGCATCGACAAGGAGATCCTGGCGCGGCACGCCTCCGGCCTGATCGGCACCTCCACCTGCCTGGGTGGAGAGATCCCGCAGCTGATCCTTTCAGGGCAGGAGGCCCAGGCGGAACACTCGGCCGCCGAATACCGCGAGATCTTCGGGCCGGAGAACTTCTACTTCGAGATCCAGGACCAGGGGATCCCGGAGGAGAAGGCGCTGAACCCGCGGCTCGTCGCCATGGCCCGGCGGCTGAAGATCCCTCTCCTCGCGACCAACGACTGCCACTTCCTCGGGCGTGACGACCACTTCGCCCACGACGTCCTGATCTGCATCCAGACCGGCAAGACGGTGAAGGATGCCGATCGGATGCGCTTCACGCAGGAGCATTACTTCAAGTCGCCGGAGGAGATGTGGGAGGTGTTCAAGGACCTGCCGGAGGCGGCCGAGAACACCCTGCACGTCGCGGAGCGCTGCAACCTCCTGCTCGAGAGCGGCGGCAACCTGCTGCCGCACTTCCAGGTCCCGGAGGGGCGCACGACCGAGGAGTACTTCCGCGAGGTCGCCGGCCGGGGCTTCGAGGAGCGCCGGGCGGGATGGGAGGAGCAGCGGCGGCTGGGGAGGCTGCGCGTGCCGCTCGAGGAGTATCACCGCCGGCTCGAGAGCGAGATC
>DASTNM010000119.1:0-7437 GCA_035762745.1 Candidatus Polarisedimenticolia bacterium | reverse complement strand
GGGGAGGTTCGCGCAGCGAGCCGGACCCGTCCCCGGCGACTGCAGGGCGCGGCACCTCGCACTGGGGAGACCTCGGGTGCCGCCATTCTTGACGGCGCGGAAATCGCTGTGAAATAATCGTTTCGTCCTGGCGTCGCGGCTCACGCGGCGTCGATCGCGATGTCGCGGCGCCCGACGGCGCCACGGCCTTCTTGCGAACCTCCACCCTGGGCATCATGAAGGTTCTCGTCGTCGGAAGCGGCGCCCGCGAACACGCCCTTGTCTGGAAGATCCGTCGCAGCCCCCTCGTCCAGGAGCTGTACTGCGCTCCCGGGAACGTGGGCATGGCGCGTCTGGCCGATCGTGTGCCGATCGATCCCTCCTCGATCGTCGAGCTCGCCGACTTCGCGGCCACGATCAAGATCGACCTGACGCTGGTCGGCCCCGAGCTGCCCCTCTCCCTCGGCATCGTGGACGAGTTCCAGAAGCGCGATCTGGCGATCTTCGGCGCCAGCAAGGCGGCGGCCGAGATCGAATCGAGCAAGGTCTTCGCCAAGGAGTTCATGACCAAACATCAGATCCCGACAGCGTCTTACGAGGTCGCCTCCAGCGCGGCCGAAGCGAAGGCGATTCTCAAGAAGAGAAAGGACGGCTACCCCCTCGTCCTGAAGGCCGACGGCCTGGCGGCAGGCAAGGGAGTGGTGGTGGCTCAGGACAAGAAGGAAGCCGACGCCGCCATCGAGATGATGCTCGTCGAGCGGCGCTTCGGCTCGGCCGGGGATCGGGTCCTCATCGAGGAATGTCTGCAGGGGCGCGAAGCCTCCTTCTTCGCCCTGTCCGACGGCCAGCGCGTCCTGCCGCTGGTGACCTGCCAGGATTACAAGAGGCTGGGCGACGGCGACAGCGGCCCGAACACCGGTGGCATGGGAGGGTACTCCCCTTCCGTTCACATCGATGCCGAGACCTTCCGTCGCGTCATGGATGGGATTCTGATCCCGACGATCGCCGGCCTGAACGCCGCGGGGCGGCCCTACCGCGGCGTCCTGTACGCGGGATTGATGCTCACCGAGAGCGGGCCTCAGGTATTGGAGTTCAACGCCCGCTTCGGCGATCCCGAGGCGGAGCTGATCGCGGTGCGCATGAAGAGCGACCTCGTGCCGGTGCTGCAGGCGACACTCGAGGGGCGCCTGGAGGAGATCGGCATCGAGTGGCTGAAGGCGCGCTCGGTCTCAGTCGTCCTCGCCGCGCCCGGCTACCCCGACGACCCCAGGACCGGTCAGCCGATCAGCGGCATCGATGCGGCGGAGGCGATCGACGGCGTGGAGGTTTTCCACGCCGGGACGCAGGTCAAGGACGGCCGCTTCGTCACGGCGGGCGGGCGCGTGCTCGCGGTCACCGCCGTCGGCGCCTCGTTCGCCGAGGCCGCTCAGCGTTGCTACGCCGGCGCGGATGCGATTCGCTTCGAGGGCAAGCAGGTGCGCACGGACATCGCCCGCGACGCCATCGAGGCCCTGTCCCAGAAGGGTTGACCGGCCGCGCCTCGCGCGGTGCCCTCCCCGCGGTTCGGGCGGGACGGGGCTTGAGCCGTGGCCGCCCTGGAAGTACGATCCCTGCAGTTCGAAGGAGACCCGCGTGGACACGACACTTCGCGGACAAAAGAAGCCAATTTTCGATCTGCTGAGGGCCTACCACGAATCCCGCGAAAACATCCGCCTGCTCCTCGAGATCAGCGGCATGACCTCCTACGAGAAGGTCGGCTTCATCGACGCCTGGCAGGAAGAGATGGCCGACTACTTCGCCTTCCACGGCTACTGTTTCGCCTGCAACCGCCCCCTGAAGCGCTGCGAGTGCGAGGAACCGATCCGTCCGCGCGCCTCCCGCGCCTCCGCCTGACGTCCGCGCCGGCCCTCCCTCTGCTACAATCTCGCACCCCACGGGGCCCGCGAGCGCCCCGGGTGGTCTGAGCGGAGGATCGATACGTGGCCAAGCGCGCGGCTGGCAAGACTCAAGGTTCCGGCCATCGGCACTCCCTGAAGGTCTGGGTGGCCATGGGCAGCGACAGCGACCTGCCGGTCATGGAGGAGGCGGTCAAGGTGCTCGGCGAGCTCGGCATCGGCTGTGAGGTGGACGTCACCTCGGCTCACCGGACCCCCGATGAGACGGCCCGTCTGGCGCGCACCGCCGAGGAGCGCGGCATCGGGGCGATCATCGTCGGTGCCGGCCACGCGGCCCATCTGGGCGGGGTCGTCGCCGCCCACACCACCCTGCCGGTGATTGGCGTGCCCCTTCCCTCCTCCGCGCTGCAAGGGATGGATGCCCTTCTGTCGACCGTGCAGATGCCGGGAGGAGTGCCGGTCGCCTGCATGGCGATCGGCAAGTCGGGGGCGACCAACGCCGGGATCTTCGCGGCACAGATCCTGGCGACCGGCGATCCCGACCTGCGCCGCCGGCTGCGCGAGTACAAGGCACGCATGGCCGAGAAGGTGCGCGAGAAGAACCGGGCCCTCAAGAGCGGGGAGCGCGCCCCGAAAGGCTGAAAAACCGCCTCCGGACAAGGCCGTGCCGACCTACCGCATCGTCACCCTTGGCTGCAAGCTGAACCAGTCCGACTCGGCCGGGCTCGAGACGCGCCTGCGCGCCCTCGGACTGACGCGCGCCCCCGCGGCGACGCTCGAGGGCGGCGCGGGCCGGGGTGACGCGCCGGAGCCTGCCGCCGACGTGGTCGTGCTCAATACCTGCACGGTCACCGGGGGCGCCGACCGCGAGGCGAGGCAGATCGCCCGTCGGCTGCGACGCGCCAACCCCGCCGCCCTGCTCCTTGCCACCGGCTGCTACGCCGAGCGCGACGCGGAGGAGCTCCGCTCGGCCGCGGAGATCGATCACGTCGTCGGACTGCGCGATCAGGCGGGACAGATCGTTCGCCTGGTGGGCGAATTCCTTGCGGACCGGCGTACAGAAGCCCCCCGGGAGATCGGGCTGCTGGGAGCCTTCGGCGCCACGGCGGCGTGCGATCCGGGGCCCGACGCCGCCGACCGGACGAGGGTCTATCTCAAGGTTCAGGACGGCTGCGACCTGCGCTGCTCGTACTGCATCATCCCCGCGGTCCGCGGCGGGAGCCGCAGCGTTTCTCCCGGTGAGATCCTGCTCGAGATCGGCCTCCTCGTGGAGCGTGGCTACCGTGAAATCGTCCTGACGGGAGTGAATACCGGGGACTACGGGAAGGATCTCGATCCACCGTTGCGGCTGCGCCACCTGCTCGAGCAGGCGGTGCGCGTTCCCGGCCTGGGCAGGCTGCGCCTGAACTCCCTCGAGCCGAAGACGGTGACCCCGGACCTGGCCGACTTCCTGGCCGATTGCGGCGGCCGCGTGGCGCCCCACATCCAGATCCCGCTCCAGTCGGGGTGCGACACCGTCCTGGCCCAGATGCGCCGCCCCTACCGCACCGCCGAATACGCCGGCGTCGTGGAGGCGCTCCGTCGCCGTCTTCCGTCCATCGGCCTGGGCGCCGACGTGATCGTCGGTTTCCCCGGCGAGACGGACGAGGAGTTCGAGGCGACGTTCCGCTTCATCTCCGCGTCGCCCCTCAACTACCTGCACGTCTTCTCCTACTCCAGTCGCCCCGGCACGCCGGCCGCAACGCTTCCGGGACGGGTCCCGCCCCCGGCGGTCCGGGAGCGCAGTTCGCGTCTGCGGAGCCTCGGAAGCGATCTGTCGCTTCGCTTCAGGCACTCGCAGATCGGGCGACGTCTTCCGGTCCTGACGCTGCGTCAAACCCGTCGCGACGGCCGGTTGCGGGCGCTGTCCGACAATTTCATCGATCTGGGGCTCGACCTGGCCGGACGGCCCGGCCCTCCGCTCTACAACCAGATTCTCGAGGCGCGCATCACCGAGGCGACCGAGAGCGACACCCTCGCCGCGTTCGCCTGAAGAAGGCTCTTCAGGCCCGACGCGGCCGCGTGTCGATCAGGTGCTGTCGCAGGGAGTCGAGCAGGTCCCCCTCGTTGCGGGCCCGCAGCGTGGCGAGATAGACGAGGTCGGGCTCGTCGGATCGGGCCAGACCGGCGCAGGCGCGGCGAGCGGCGCGCCGGCTCCCCGACAGGGCGATGCGCAGCATGACCCGTGTCCCGAGCGACGCGGTGAGGCGGCCATAGATCCGACCCACGGTCGCGAACAGCCGGCGCACAAAGTGGCTGGGAATCACCTCGCGGCCCGCCAGGTAGCGCAGCAGACGCCGACGGCGATCCTCCTCGGCGCCGATGTAGGTCTCGATCAGCGCCCGCCCCCCAGGATCCGCCAGCCGCCGCACATAGACCGCGTAGATCGACAACACGAGATCCTGGACGTAGATCTCCTGGAGCAGGGCGCGGATCCCGCCGCCGGTGACGCCCATCGACCCTCTACTTCTTGACGACGTCCTTGAGCGCCTTGGCAACGCTGAACTTCACCACGGTCTTGGCGGGGATCTGGATCGCCTCCCCCGTGGCGGGGTTGCGACCGATGCGGGCCTTGCGCTTCACGACCTTGAACTTCCCGAGGCCGGCCAGCGGGACCTCGCCCTCGCGTCTCATCTCCTTCTCGACGAGGCGGGTGAATCCCTCCAGGAAGATCTTGGCCTGCTTCTTGTCGGTTTCGGTCTCCTGAGCGATGGCGTCGATCAGCTCGGTGCGTGTCATGATGGACCTCCCTTCCCTGTCACAGGGTTTGCCGGCTCACAAGGGCCGCGGGCGGCCCGCAAGGCGGCGCTCTTGTACCACGTTCGCCGAAAAGTGATCAAGGGAGTCGTGCTCCCGGACATCATCCCTCCGGTGTGGATCCCTCCGCGTGGCGCACCGCGCTCTTCGGGGCGACGGGGTGGCGCGGGGAGACGGGGCTACTTCCAATCGACCGGGAGCCGAATGGCGCGACCGTCGCGGTCGCGGTAGAGGATGTATCCATTCGTCCGCCCGAAGACGAAGAGGTCGCGGGTCACCTCGACGTCGCGCCGGCAGTACTGCTCGATCAGATCGACGCGCCCCTCCTTCCACCATTTGAGGGACTGCAGCCCGTCGGCGCTCTTGCCGACGCCGAGAGTGGCCTCCGCCAGATCGCCCAGCTTCAGCCGGAAGCCGAGCTTGCGGTAGATGTCGGCCAGCATGTCGAAGGTGCGGACGCGCGACAGGTCCCAGTCGGTGTAAGGCTTGAGAACCGGGAGGTCGAAGCGGTCGATGTTGTATCCCACCACCCGGTCGGCCATCACCAGATCGAGAAGCAGACGGTCGACGTCCTTCTCGTGGTAGGTCCTGAACTGGGAGTTGACATCGTTATAGACCACCGCCAGCGCCAGCTTCATGGCGGCCAGGTTCTGCCAGCCGCCCACTTCCTCGGCGCTCTTCTGTGTCTCGATGTCGAAGAAGAGGATCTTCTCGCGCCCCGGGGCTCCCTCGGTGGAGCCGCGCCGCCTCGGCGTGGGGGGCGGCTCCGACTCCTCGCCCCGCCCCATCGCCCGGATGGCCGGTCGCCTCTCCGGCTCCTGCGCCGGAGCGCGCGGCGGAAGCGGTGACGAACCGGTCGCTCGGTGCACCTCGGCGTGGTCCGTGACGGTCGGCAAGGACAACGGCGTGTCGACGCCGCGGTCGACGCCGGGCTCCTGGAGGGCCGCCCGGTCCGACAGCGGCCGGCGGCCGTTCAGCACCTCGAGAATCAGCAGGGCCGCCGCCTTGTCGAGCGGGTTGTTGCCGTTGCCGCACTTGGGGGACTGGACGCAGGAGGGGCAGCCGGAGTCGCACGAGCACGAGGCGAGCAGCGCCGCGGTCCTCCCCAGGAGTTCCTCGAGCGACCGGAACCCTTTCGCCGCCAGGCCGACCCCGCCGGGATGCCCGTCATAGATGAAGATGGCCGAGCGTCCGATCTGCGGATGCAGCGGGTAGGAGATCCCGCCGATGTCACCGCGGTCACAGATGGCCAGAAGGGGGAAGAGGGAGATCATGGCGTGCTCGGCGGCGTGGATCCCGCCCATGAAGTGTCCTTCCTGTTCCAGCACCAGGTCGCGCAGGGCGTCGGGGAGGGTGATCCAGAGGCCGACCGTCTCGAAGGTCAGCGGTGGAAGCGTCAGGTCGTGCAGCCCCAGGCGATCGCGGCCGAACAGGCGCCGCTTCTCGTAGCCGGTCAGCTCCTCCCGGACCCGCAGGCGTCCGAGGCTCGCACGCAGGCTGCCCGCGCTTCGCTGCTCGAGCACCTCGAGGATCTCCGTCTCCTTCTCGCCGCGCACCTCCGTGTAGTAATCGACGTCCACCGGCACGGCCCGCACCTTGCGCGCCTCGATCTCCAGGTCGCGCACGAGGTACTGCTGGCCGTGGTGCAGGTAGATGGCCCCGGCGTGGGTCTCGTGGAAGGCGCGCACCGAGTCGATCGTCCCGATCACCTTGTCAGCGGACTCGTCGAGGATGGTGTAGGTGGTGCCGATCGATCGCAGATTCACGTCGCGCTGAGGGCGGCGGCGCAGGGTGTACCAGCGCCTCCCGGCGGCGTCCAGCGCCAGGGCCCCCTCCTTCTCGAGCTCCCGCACCAGACCGAACACCGCCTCCCCGTATAGCTCGCGGTCGCGAGGCTCCTCCAGCGGCTTCTCCGCCCCGGCGCAGAGCAGGTGGGCCCTTGCGATCACCGGGTTCGCCGGATCGAACACGACTTCTTCGAATCCACGCGACAGGAACTCCTCCGGGCGGGCCATGAAGTACTGGTCGAGGGCATCCGGCATGGCGACCAGGATGGTCAACGACGGGCGGTCCTCGCGGCCGACGCGACCGATCCGCTGCCACGAGGAGACGATGCTCCCCGGATAGCCGACCAGCAGACAGACGTCGAGGCCGCCGATGTCGACTCCCAGCTCGAGGGCGCTGGTGGCGATGACCCCCTGCAGGGTGCCGTCGAACAGCCTCCGCTCGATCTCGCGGCGCTCCTCCGGCAGGTAGCCCGAGCGGTAGGCGCTGACGCGCCCGCGGTAGCGCGGCGCCGCCTGCAGCAGCCAGGAGTGCAGGAGCTCGGTGATCTTGCGCGCCTTGGTGAAGGCGATGGCGCGGAAACCCTCGTCGAGCGCCCAGGCGAGAAGGGCCGTGGCGGCCGTGTAGGGGCTGACGCGCGGGTTCAGGAACAGAAGGTGCCGGGCGGCGCGCGGCGCCCCGCTCTGCTCGACCACGGCGACCTGGGATCCGGTCAGGGCCCGGGCCAGCCCGCCGGGGTTGGCGATGGTCGCCGATGAGGCGATGAAGCGCGGGCGCCGGCCGTGGTGCGCCGCCAGGCGCTGCAGGCGCTTCAGGATGTGGTGCAAGTGCGACCCGAAGATCCCCTTGTACACGTGCAGCTCGTCCACCACGACCAGGTCGAGGTGCTCGAAGAAAACGCGCCAGTCCTCGTGGTGCGCCAGGATCCCGAGGTGCAGCATGTCTGGGTTGGTGATCAGGACGTCGGGTGGGTCGGCCTTGA
>DASTNM010000118.1:0-5810 GCA_035762745.1 Candidatus Polarisedimenticolia bacterium | reverse complement strand
TGCCCGACGCCGAGGTGATGCGTTTCAAGCAGGCCCTGGCGCGGGCCGGCATCGAGCGGGTCGTGGCGCACGACTCCTACCTGATCAACCTCTGCTCGCCCGACGACGCCCTGTGGCAGCGCTCCATAGACGCCTGCGTCGAGGAGCTGCAGCGCTGCGAGCGGCTCGGCATCCCGTGGCTCGTGGCTCACCCCGGCGGACACATGGGCCAGGGGGAGGCATTCGGCATCCGCCGCATGGCCGAAGCGATAGACCTCATCCACGATCGAGTCCCGTCGCCCGGCGCCGCGCTGGCGCTCGAGACGACCGCGGGGCAGGGGACGGTGATCGGACATCGCTTCGAGCAGATCGCGGCGATCATCGCTCGCACCCGGGACTCAAAGCGGATCGGTGTCTGCCTCGACACGTGCCACGTCTTCGCCTCGGGCTATGATCTCAGGTCGCCCGCGGCCTACTCCGAGACGATGCGCGCTTTCGAGGCTGTGATCGGCTTCGACCGGCTGTGCGCCGTGCACGTCAACGATTCGAAGAAGGACCTCGGTTGCCATGTCGATCGGCACGAGCACATAGGCAAGGGGTTCCTTGGCCTCGACGCCTTCCGTTTCCTGATGAACGATGCGCGCCTCCACGAGGTACCGCTCCTGCTCGAGACCCCGAAGGGGGACGACTGCCGCGAGGACGTCGAGAACCTGGCCACGCTGATGGGGCTGGTCGGCGCGCCGGGACCGGGGGTGGGGAAGAAGCGGGAAGCCAGGTCACTCCCCGACGACGCTGGGAGGGCCCGGGTGTGACCACCGCGGTGGTGGCGAAGAATCGCACGGCGTCCATCCTGCGCGTCAACGAGATCTTCCACAGCATCCAGGGGGAGTCACGTCACGCGGGACGGCCCTGCGTCTTCGTCCGCCTGACCGGGTGCAACCTGCGCTGCTCCTGGTGCGACACCCCCTACGCCTTCGAGGAGGGGGAGGACCGTCCGGTCGCCGACCTGCTGCGGCGCATCGGCGCGTGCGGCACGCGCTATGTCTTGGTGACTGGGGGTGAGCCGTTGGCCCAGGAAGGTGTGCACGACCTGTTGGGCGAGCTTCTGGATGGTGGGTACGAGGTTGCCGTCGAGACCGGTGGCAGTCTCGACCTCGCACCGCTCGATCGCCGCGTGATGATCGTCATGGATCTCAAGTGCCCCGGGAGCGGCATGAGCGCCAGGAACCGATGGGAGAACCTGGATCTGCTCAAGCCATCGGACGAGGTGAAGTTCGTCCTCGCCGACCGCGTCGACTACGATTGGGCCCGCGAGACGATCGCCCGGCACCGTCTGACGGAGCGCTGCGGTCTCCTCCTGTCGCCGGCGCACGGCGTCCTCGAGCCGCGCGCCCTGGCGGGATGGATCCTGGCCGATCGTCTTCCCGTCCGCCTGCAGCTGCAGATCCACAAGTACATCTGGCCCCCCGATATGCGAGGGGTTTGAGCGCCTTCCGAACCGGGGGCGCCCGAAGGAACCCGGCATGAATCCCGACCCCGCCGGCCGACCGCCGGCGATCGTCCTGCTCAGCGGCGGCATGGACTCCTGCGTGACGGCCGCCATCGCGCGGCAGGACCACGACCTGGCGCTCCTGCACGTCGGCTACGGTCAGAGGACGGAGGCGCGCGAGCTCCGGGCCTTCCGGGAGATCGCGGCGCACTACGGCGTCACGCGCACGCTGGTGACGCGCCTCGACCACCTCCGGGCGATCGGCGGCTCCGCCCTGACCGACCCGATGCGTGATGCCGTGGAGGCGCGGCGCGCCGGGTCCTCCATTCCCGAGACCTACGTGCCGTTCCGCAACACCCACCTGCTGGCGGTGGCGGTCTCCTGGGGCGAGGTGATCGGCGCGCGACGCATCTTCATCGGCGCCGTGGAGGAGGACAGCAGCGGCTATCCGGACTGCCGCGCGGAATACTACGTCGCCTTCAACCGGCTGCTGCGTGTCGGCACGCGGCCCGAAACCGATCTGACGGTGGTCACGCCGCTGATCCAGATGAGCAAGGCGGAGATCGTCCGGCAGGGGCTGCGCCTCCAGGCGCCCTTTCATCTCACCTGGTCGTGCTACACGGAGAGCGAGGCGGCCTGCGGCCGGTGCGAATCGTGCCGCCTCCGCCTCAAGGGGTTCCGGGAGGCGGGGGCGACCGACCCTCTGCCGTACCTCCCGTGAGGCTCGAGGAGTTCGACTACGATCTCCCGCCCGACCTCGTGGCGCAGGAGCCGGCGGCGCGGCGCGACGGCTCGCGACTCTTGGTCCTCGACCGGACGCGGGAAGGCCTGCACGAGACCGGCTTCGTGCGCCTCCTCGACCACCTCGAGACGGGCGACCTCCTCGTGCTGAACGACACGCGTGTCCTCCCGGCCCGCCTCATCGGCCGCAAGCCGACCGGCGGTCGGGTCGAGATGCTTCTGGTCTCCCGCGATCCGGAGGACCGCGAAGGGGCGACCTGGATCTGCCTGATTTCGACCGGGCGCGGGATGCGCCCCGGCGTCCGCCTTTCGATCGCCCCCGGGTTCGAGGCCGAGATCGCGGGCGAGGCCGCGGGAGGGCGGATGCTCGTCCGGCTGCACGCCGCCGGAAGGACGGCCGAGGAGGCGATCCAGAGCCACGGCGTCATGCCGCTGCCGCCTTACATCCGCCGGGACGAGGACGACCCGCGCAGCGCGCTCGACCGGGAGCGCTACCAAACCGTCTTCGCGCGCGCCGCGGGGGCGATCGCGGCCCCGACCGCCGGGCTACACTTCACCCCGGAGCTGCTGCGCGCGATCCAGGAGCGCGGCGTCGCGCTGGCCCACCTCACGCTGCATGTCGGCCCCGGCACCTTCCAGCCGGTGCGGACGGCGCGCGTCGAGGATCACCTCCTCGAGGCGGAGGTCTTCAGGCTGCCGGTCGCCACCGCCGGGGCGATCGACGCCTGCCGGGAGCGTGGCGGGCGGGTGGTGGCGGTCGGCACGACGGTGACGCGGGTGCTCGAAGAGCGGGTCCTGGACGGTAACCGCGTGACACCGGGGGAGGGGTCGTGCGGCCTGTACATCACGCCGGGCCACCGGTTCCGTGTCGTCGATGCGCTCCTGACCAACCTGCACCTGCCGAAGTCATCCCTCCTGATCCTGGTCTCCGCCTTCGCCGGGCGCGACCGGGTGATGGCCGCCTACCGCGAGGCGGTGCGACGACGCCTGCGCTTCTACTCCTACGGCGACGCGATGCTGATCCTGTGAGCGGCCGCTTCGCCTTCCGCCTCCTGGCACGCGATCCGCGCACTGCGGCCCGCCGCGGGCAGATCGCCACGTCCCACGGGACGATCGAGACGCCGGCCTTCATGCCGGTCGGCACCGCCGGGACGGTCAAGGCGATGACCCCGGAGGATCTCGTCGGCGTCGGGTTCGAGATGCTCCTCGGGAACACCTACCACCTGGCGCTGCGCCCCGGCGAGGAGGTCATCAGGCGGCTGGGCGGGCTGCACCGCTTCATGCACTGGGAGCGCTCGATCCTGACCGACAGCGGCGGTTTCCAGGTGATGAGCCTGGCGGAGCGGCGCACCATCTCGGACGACGGAGTGGTCTTCCGATCGCACCTCGACGGCGCTCCGCTGGCGATGACACCGGAACGCAGCATGGCGATCCAGGAGGCGCTCGGAAGCGATATCGCCATGGCGTTCGATGATTGCCCGCCCCTGCCCTCCGACCGCCCACGCCTCGAGGCGGCGGTGGCCCGGACCTCCCTCTGGGCCCGACGATGCCGGGAGGTCTTCCCGGCCGACGGCCGGGCGCTCTTCGGCATCGTCCAGGGCGGGGACGACACGGCCCTGCGCCAGCAGAGCGCCGCGACGATCACCGCGCTGGGTTTCGAAGGGCACGCCATCGGAGGGGTCTCGGTCGGCGAGTCGGCGGATTTGAGCCGCGCCGTCGTCGCCCGCACCGTCCCGCTTCTGCCGGCCGACCGACCGCGCTACCTGATGGGGATGGGTACGCCGGCCGATCTGGTGGAGATGGTCGCTCTCGGCTGCGATCTCTTCGACTGCGTTCTGCCGACGCGCAACGCCCGCAACGGAACGCTCTACACCGCCACCGGTCGTCTGCAGATCAAGCGGCGCGAGTTCCTCGAGGATCCACGGCCGATCGACGAGACGTGCGGCTGCGCCGTCTGCCGGCACTACTCGCGCGCCTACCTGCGTCACCTCTACCTGGCGGGGGAGATCCTGTCGATGCGCCTCAACACGCTGCACAACCTGTATCAGTATGCCGCGCTGATGAGTGGCGTGCGCCAGGCGATCGAAGCCGGGCGGTACGAGGCGTTCCTGGGCGAGTTCCGCGCCCGCTGGTCGGATGCGAACCGCGGTGCCGAGTCGCCGGTTGCTGGGGGCGAAATCGAGTGATATCATCGCGCTCCATGTCGGCTCGCTCCCGCCCGGTGACAGCCATTCTCCGACGCCTGACCCTGCTCGCCCTGGCGGTCGCCGCGCTCCTGTCGCTCGGTTGCACGCGCGAGGCCCGCGCGCGGCGCGTGGCGGCCGAGGGCGCGGCGCTCTACGACCTGGGAAAGTACACCGAGGCGCTGCCGGTGCTGCAGAAGGCGCGTGACGCCGGCCTGCAGGACGGAGCGCTCCTGTACCAGATCGGCTTTTTGCGCGAGGTCGTGGAAGGAAAGACCGATGAGCGCGACCGGACCTGGGGCGAAGCGGAGCCGCTTCTCGAGAAGGAGATCGCCGCCGCCGGGGGCGCCACCCTCGAGCGCCTGTATTACCTGACCAAGATCAACTCCGCCCGGGGTGAATTCGATCGAATGCGGCAGTTCGGCCGCCAGGCGGTGGAGCAGTTCGAGAAGGGACCGAGCCCGAACACCCTCACCGGGCAGGACTGGTTCCGGCTGGGACGGGTCCACGACCTCATGGAGGAGGTTTCGGAGGCCGAGGCGGCGTACCGGCGCGCCATGTCGTCCTTCGCCGGGACGCCGGGCACGAACGTCGCCTACCAGACTCTGTCTCTGCTGCGGGTCGGTGACCTCGATTACAGCGCGGGACGTTACACCGGCGCCGCAGACGAGTACGACCAGGTCCTCAAGCTCGACCCCGGGAACAAGCAGCTCAAGCCGTTCAACCATGCCATCACCCTCCTGGCCGCGGGGCGCTTCGAGCAGGCGGCGGCCCGTTTCGATGCCGACCGCGACGGAACGACCTCCACCGAATCGCAGTACGGGGCCGACCTGGCCCGCAAGGCGAAGGAGACGGCCCCGCTCGAGGACAAGGATAGCGACGGTTCGTCGTTCAATGGCATGTCGTACGAGCTCCTGACGGCGCGCCTCAAGGAGGCGGCGCAGGACTACCGGGGCGTGCGGGCGAAATATTCCATGAAGCCGGGCGACCCGCTGCCGGCCGAGGTGGTGCCGAAGGAAAGACGCTTCCTGGGCCTCCTGCGGGAGCACCTGGTGCGCCAGAAGCAGATCCAGGATTTCTGCCTGCAGGCTGGGATCGCAGACCTGGTGCGACGTTGAGCGAGGCCACGGACGTGCGACCGGGGAGGGGGAGCCAGGTGAACGCCGGAATGATTCTGCTTCTCGTCGTGGCGACGGACGGATGCGGCTCGGGCCGGGGCGCGGCGGCGCCGGGAGGGGCGCTGGTCGGGCGCGCGGTCGGGGCGATCGACAGGACGACGGGCGAGATGCGGCATGCCTTCGAGGAGAAGGCCAGGAAGGCCCGCAATGATTTGGAAGCGGCGCGCGAGGCGGCGGAGAAGATCGTGGCGGGCCGCGCCGCGGAGTCGCGCGCGGCGGCGGCGCTGGCCCGCGAGCGCG
>DASTNM010000117.1:0-5983 GCA_035762745.1 Candidatus Polarisedimenticolia bacterium | reverse complement strand
CAGCGGCGCCACCAGGATCGTCCCCTCGGCCGGCTCCTTCCTCCGGCCGCCCCACCTCAGGAGTCGCGCCAGCGCCGCCGCGTCGGGGCCGTTGGCCCCGTCCGCCGCCCGTCCCCGCCCGGCGGGGAACGACACCGTCCGGATGGCGTTCGCCCGCTGCAGCGCCGACCGGACGGCCACCGGGACCTTGAGGCGCCGCCCGATCCGATCGCTCTTGCGCTTGGCCCAGGCAATCTGCTCGGCGTGCAGGACCAGACGCGCGCCGTCGTCCTCGGCGATCAGGATGGCGGAGGAGTGATCGTAACGCGTCAGCGCCCTGAGGCCGTGCAGGATCTGATAGAAGAGATCCTTCGGCCGCAGCTCGCGGACCGTGGCGTCCTTGATCTGATCGACGATCCGGTTGACCCGGCGCTCTTCCCGCAGCGCCACCTCATGCGCCAGCTTGCGACACAGGTTGGCGAGGGTCCGGCCGCTCCCGCGCGGGAAAACCTGGCCCCGGCGGCGCAGCGCCATGACGCCGACCGCCCGCCGACGAGGATCGGCGCCAGGATCTCGCTTTCCGGGATCGCGGGTCTCTGCAGATGGAGGAAGGCCCTGACGACCTTGTCGCTCCACTCGCCGCCGGCGCCCCGGCCGGCCACGGTCTGGAGCGCCCCTGACACCGGATGGCGCAGGATGATGGCGCCGGCGTCCGCCCGGAAATGCCGGACGATTTCCCCCAGGGCCGTCTTGTGAAGCTTGGTCGGGTCGTCGATCGGCTCGAGGAGCCTTCCCAGCTGGTTCGCGAATCGGGGATCGTCCGCCGGCGGCGGCCCCGTCGGCTTCGGCGCGGGCATGATGACCTCCCCTGCGAGGGGAAAGACTACCCCATCTGACCGGGGAGGTGCACGGCGACGGGGCCGGGCGATGCGGGGCGGCCGCCCGTCTGGGGAGCCGAACTCCGCGGGCTGGCGATCTGGATCGTCTCGACGCTTCGGCCCGGCGCTCACGATCGTGCCGTCCCGGGCCGTCCTGAACGGCACCTGCTCTGCCTGCCTCCGGCCTCCGGCCGGAGTCGTCAGACCCCTCAGGTACCGCCGTACCCGATAGTGACCTTCGACCCCTCGACGATGACCGGCACCGAGCGGCCACCCTTGGAGAATTTCAGCATCTCTTCGAGGAACGCTTTGTCATTGAGAACGTTGTGGTACTGCACTTCGTAGCCCTTGCCCTCGTAGGCCTCACGGGCCGCCGTGGTATAGGGTCAGGTGTCCTTGCCGAAGATCTTGACGTTTTTTGACATCGTTCCTCCCTCGACCCGCATCGTAGCACCGGGCCGGAGAGGGATCAATCGATCGGAGGGGCTGGACAGATGCGGCGTGGTGAGCCGTGGAGGACTCGAACCTCCGACCCGCTGATTAAGAGTCAGCTGCTCTACCGACTGAGCTAACGGCCCACGTCCCGCTATGAAAATCTGGGGTGAGTGATGGGACTCGAACCCACGACAACCGGGGCCACAACCCGGGGCTCTACCACCTGAGCTACACTCACCGCATTCGTTGACAACCCGTAGGACGGGTGGTGCGCCTGAAGGGATTCGAACCCCTGACCCACGGCTTAGAAGGCCGTTGCTCTTTCCCCTGAGCTACAGGCGCGTTGGCCCCCTGACCGGATCGTTCCCTGTCAAACGCGACTCCTGGGGCCCTCGCGAAGGGCGGTATCTTACCATAGCGGAGCCGCAACGCCGCAAGCCGCCGCGTGCCGATCACGGTTCTGCAATCGCGCCGGCGTCGATTGCCCCTCCCCCTTCACGACTCTAGATTTCCCGCTGTCTCCACCGTCCGGGTGGAGGCGGGCAGGTGCGCCGTCGGACGGACGCCGAGGGCTGACGTGAAACGGTCTGCGTTGATTTTGATCGGGCTCGCGACCCTGCTCCTCGTACGCTCCGACGCGCGTGCGGCACCCAACGGACACACCCCCGTCATCACCGTCGTCCTGAGCCAGGAGATCGAGCCGTACCGCCAGACGCTGGACGGTCTTCAGAGGGCGTTCCAGGGACGCCAGCCGATCCCCCGGTTCCGCGTCGTCAGCATGCCCGAGGAAGCCGCCGCGGCCGAGAGGGCCTCCTTCCTCTCGGAGATCGATCCCGATTCCGACTTGATCGTGGCGATCGGCGCCCGGGCGGCCCGGGCGCTGCGAGGGCGCAACCTGCGTGCGCCGCTGATGGTTGCGGCCGGCGCCGATTCCGGCACGCGGGAGGGCGCACCCGGGGCCGATCACGTCGTGGCCGGCGTCAGCATCGAGTTCCCGTTCGCCCAGCAGTTCCAGGTGCTTCGTTCCGTGGCGCCGCGCGCGCGCACCATCGGGACGATCTACGCGCGTGAGAACCGGCCGCTCGTCGTCGCCGCCGCAGCCGCGGCGAAGAACGCCGGGCTGACGCTCTCGAGCGTGGAGATCACCTCCGTGAAGGAAATCCCGGCGGCTCTCGATGGCCTGATCGGCAAGGTCGACGCCCTCTGGGCCCTGCCGGACGCGACCGTCTTCTCGCGCGAGACCGCCTCCTACATCATCCTGCAGACCTTGCGGCACCGCGTCCCCCTCATGGGCTTTTCGCAGAACTCCGTCAAGGCCGGGGCGCTCGTCGCCCTGTACTGCGACTTTCAGGACATCGGCCTGCAGGCCGGCCTGATGGCACGCGACATCCTCGAGGGGAAACGGCCGGCGAGCGGCGAGAGCGTGCCGCCGCGCAAGGCGCTTCTGGCCATCAACCTGCGTGTCGCGGACGTGATCGGTCTCACCATACCGGCCGACGTTCGCAAGCGCGCGAACTCGATCTACGAGTGAGGGACGGCATGTCGAAGGGTGCTCGTGGGCTGCGAATCGTCGCCTTGGCGGCCGTCCTGCTGGCGCCGCTCTCCCGGCCGCTCCTCGCCCTCCCGGCGGAGAACGAGGAGGTCCTCTTCGACGAGATCCCGAAGGTCATCAGCGCATCCCGCTACGAGCAGGGTGTCAACGAGGCGCCGGCGAGCATCACCGTCGTGACGGCCGACGAGATCCATCGCTTCGGCTACCGTACCCTCTCGGACATCCTGCGCAATACGCGCGGCTTCTACGTCTCCTACGACCGCAACTACGAGTACGTGGGCACCCGCGGCTTCGGGCGGCCCGGCGACTACAGCAACAGGATCCTCGTGATGATCGACGGGCATACGCACACGACCCGCTGGCTCGGGAGCAGCCTGATCGGCAACGACTTCGGACTCGACCTGGACCTCGTCGACCGGGTCGAGATCGTGCGCGGGCCCGCCTCGGCCCTGTACGGGTCGAGCGCCATCTTCGGTGTGATCAACGTCATCACCAAGAAGGCGCAGGATCTCCCGGGGACGACCGCGCGCGTCCAGGCGGGCAGCTTCCACAGCGGCAGCGCGGCCCTGTTCCACGGCTGGTCCCGGGGCGGCGACCGGGACCTCGTGCTCGGGATGAAGGGGTTCTCTTCGTCGGGGCAGGACCTGTTCTTCAAGGAGTTCGATACCCCCGGAACCAACTTCGGCGTCGCCAAGGGGGCCGACGGCGAGGTCTCCGGCGAAGCGTTCGGCCGCCTGCGATTCGGGGACTGGACCCTCGAGGCGATGGGCAACCGCCGCCGGAAGGAGATCCCGACGGCCTCCTTCAACACTCTGTTCAACGACCGCGGGACGTACACGTCCGATGGCCGGGCCTTCGCGGAGCTGCGCCGCGAAGGCCTCACGCAGAATGGCACCGAGACCTTCACGCGTCTCTACTACGACCGGAGCGACTATTACGCCGACTACGTGTACGACGCCCCGCCCGTGACGGTGAATCGCGACGCGGGCGGTTCGGAGTGGTCCGGGTTCGAGTCGCGCTGGAGCCGGCGCGCCGGGCACCGGCAGCACCTGGTGGGGGGGTTCCAGTATGAGTACAACCTCCGGGTTTATCAGCACAACTACGACGAGGGAAACCCGCCGATGGAGTACCTGGACCAGTCGTTCCGGTACTTCAACTACAGCCTCTATGCCCAGGACGAGGTGGCCTTCGGCTCGAAGGTCCTCGTGAACGTCGGACTGCGCCACGACGCCAACCAGATGTTCGGAGATTCCACCAGCCCGCGCGCGGCCGTCATCTTTTCTCCCGCACGCAGGACGACGCTCAAGGCCCTGTACGGCACCGCCTTCCGCGTCCCGACCATCTACGAGTCGCGCTACGGCGACGGCGGTATCTCCGTCGAGCCGAACCCCGGCCTCAAGCCCGAAAAGATCAGAACGGCGGAGCTGGTCTGGGAGCAGGGACTGGGCCGGCGCGCCGCTCTGGTCGGGTCGGTCTTCTCCTACCGGATGGCCGATCTGATCACGCAGATCACCGACCCGGCCAACCTCCTCCTGCAGTACCGCAACCTGGAGGCCGTGACCGCCACCGGGGTCGAGATCGAGGCCTCGGGTCGGGCGCCCGGGGGGATCCTGCTGCGCTGCGCCCTGACGCAGCAGCGCGCCGAGGAGGACGGCACGAACCTGCGCCTCACGAATTCCCCTGAGCACACCGGGCTCGCGGCCGCCTCGTTCCCAATCCTGCACGGCCGCTCCGACTTCGCTCTGCAGGCGCGCTTCCTCTCGCCGCGCCTCACGCTGAGCGGTCGCCGGACGCGCAGTGCCCGGGTGGTCGATGCCACCTTCACCTCCGGGACGCTGTGGCCGGGGCTCGATCTGACTTTCGGCGCGCGCAACCTGTTCGACGAGCGGTACGGGGACCCCGGCGCGAACGAGCACCCGGAGGATCAGATCCCCCAGGACGGGCGTTCTTATTTCGTGGCCTTCCGCCACCGCTTCTGAGGCCTCGAGACGATGCGATCAGGGGTGACTGCGCTCCGGAACGACGAAGGGGAAGCTCTGGACCGTTCCGGCGGCGTCCTCCAGGCGAAGAGCGTAGCGGCCCGGGCGCAGCCCCGCGCCCGGCAGGAGCAGCTCGAGTCGGGCACGCTCGCCACCCGGCCGCTCCCAGGATCCCTGCCAGATGTCGTCCCCACCGGGAGCCTCCAGTCGCAGTCGATACGGCGGGCGGGCCGGCTCGGAAGGATCGACCGGCAGGAACGACAGGCGGTAGGCCCCTCCCGGATCGGGGAGCACCGGGAGCGCCAGCGGCCCGGCCTTGGCCGCCAGGGCGCGCGCGCTCTGCAGCAGGGGGATCGGCTGATCGGCGGCCGAGACGAGGGAAGGAAGGGCACGCGCCGCCGGAGCCGTCCTGCGCCCCACGAGCCAGGCGACCGGCAGGAGGGCGGTCAGAAACATCGCCGTCACCTGAAGCCAGAGGGACGGCCGCCCGGATGTCGCCTCGGTCGCGCCCCGGAGGTTGTCGCTCATGATCCCTCGTGCCGCGATCGACGCGAAGGCCCCGGCCTCCGCCGGGATCTCGGCAGCCGCCGGGGCCCTTCGAGTGACAGGATGGCGCGCCTGATAGGATTCGAACCTACGACCCCCAGCTCCGGAGGCTGGTGCTCTAATCCAGCTGAGCTACAGGCGCGTGGCGATCTTTTCACAGGGCCGGGCGGTCACGGTTCGCGCTGCCTCTCCCGCCGGTTCCGGCCCGGGCGGTGGTCGGGGCGAGTGGATTCGAACCACCGACCCTCTGCTCCCAAAGCAGATGCGCTACCAGGCTGCGCTACGCCCCGATGTGACGACGGACATCCCCGCGCTTTCCGTCCCTGCCGGACGAAGCGCGGAATGAATGCGTATTCTAGGCGTGGACGCGGAAGCGCGTCAAGCATCCCGGAGAGGACCGTTGTCCCAGGGAGTGAATTATGAGGCGCCTGTCCGGGGCCGTTCTCTGGGCGATGCTTCTCGCCTCCGTCGCGGCGCCCCTCTTCGCCGCCGACTTAGAGCCGGTGCCCGAGGCCCCGGGCGACCCGACTCAAATGACGCTCGATGAGGTCCTGCCGATCGACGCCGTCTACGGCGCCTCGCGCTACGAGCAGAAGGTCACCCGGGCCCCCTCC
>DASTNM010000116.1:0-5414 GCA_035762745.1 Candidatus Polarisedimenticolia bacterium | reverse complement strand
CGGGGGCGTGCCCGCGCGCCTTGGCCGCGACCTCGAAGGTGTAGCGCCCGTGCTCCTCGTCCCTCTGGACGTCACCCGGCCGGAACCCCGCCCGCTCGGCCGCCGCGCGCAGCTCCTCCAGGACCTCCGGCGACTCGAAGGTCGCGACCTCGTGCACCCCCTGGTCGAGGAGCATCTCGACAAGCTCGGGCTCGTAGCCGCGCTTGCGCATCAGATCCAGATGGACCTGGTAGCGCACCAGACGGTCGAGGACGTTCCGCAGCTCGTTCCCCTCCAGGCGGGTATTGCGCGCCGGCAGCTTCACCACCCGCTCCTGCGCGGCGTGGCTCATCAGGAAGCGATTCAGATCGTCGTCGTTGGCGAGGTAGGTCTCGGTGCGACCCTTCTTGACTTTGTAGAGCGGCGGCTGCGCGATGTACAGGTACCCTCTCTCGATCACCTGCGGCATCTGGCGGTAGAAAAATGTCAGAAGCAGCGTGCGGATGTGCGATCCGTCGACGTCGGCGTCGGTCATGATGATGATCCGATGGTAGCGCAGCCGGGTCGCGTCGTAGTCCTCCTCGCCGATGCCGGCCCCCAGGGCGGTGATGATGGTGCGGATCTCCTGGCTGCCGAGCATCTTGTCGAAACGCGCCTTCTCGACGTTCAGGATCTTGCCCCGGAGCGGCAGGATCGCCTGGAAGCGGCGGTCGCGCCCCTGCTTGGCGGAGCCTCCGGCCGAATCGCCCTCGACGATGAAGAGCTCGGACTTCGCCGGGTCGTTCTCCTGACAGTCGGCCAGCTTCCCCGGCAGCGACCCGGAGTCGAGCGCCCCCTTGCGCCGGGTCAGTTCCTTCGCCTTGCGGGCCGCCTCGCGCGCCCTGAGGGCCTCGAGCCCTTTCTCGAGGATCTTGCGGGCCACGCCCGGGTTCTCCTCGAAGCACGCGGAGAGCTTCTCGTTGAGCATCGCCTCGACGATCCCCTTGACCTCGCTGTTCCCCAGCTTGGTCTTGGTCTGCCCCTCGAACTGCGGGCGCGGCAGCTTGACGCTGATGACCGCGGTCAGGCCCTCCCGCACATCCTCGCCCGACAGCGCCACCTGCTCCTTCGTGACCATCTTGGCGGCGTAGTTGTTGATGGTGCGGGTCAAGGCCGAGCGGAAGCCGGAGAGGTGCGTGCCGCCCTCCAGGGTGTTGATGCTGTTGGCGAATGAGAAGACGATCTCGTTGTAGCCGTCGTTGTACTGCAGGGCGATCTCGGACACCACTCCGTCGCGCTCGCCGCGCATGAAGATGGGCTTCGGGTGGACCGGGTTCTTGTTCTTGTTGAGGTGCTCGACGAAGGAGCCGATGCCGCCCTTGTAGTTGAACTCGTGCTTCTTGTTCTCGGAGCGCTGGTCCTCGATGGCGATGGTCACCCCTTCGTTCAGAAACGCCAGCTCCCTGAGCCGCTGGGAGAGCGTGTCGAAGGAGAAGTTGACCTCCTCGAAAACCGTCGGATCGGGCCGGAAATGCACCTTGGTGCCGCGCCTCTTGGTGGTGCCGGTCTGCCGGAACTCGCTGACCGGCTTGCCGCGTTCGAAGCGCATCTCGTACACCAGGCCATCGCGACAGATCTCGAGATCGATGAACTCGGACAGGGCGTTCACGACCGAGACGCCGACGCCGTGCAGGCCGCCGGAGACCTTGTAGGTGTCGTTGTCGAACTTCCCGCCCGAGTGCAGGACGGTCATGACCACCTCGGCCGCCGGTCGCTTCTCGGTCGGATGCATGTCGACGGGGATGCCCCGTCCGTTGTCGGTGACCGTGACCGAGTTGTCGATGTGGATGGTGACGTCGATACGGTCGCAGAAGCCGGCCTGGGACTCGTCGATGCTGTTGTCGACCACTTCGTAGACCAGGTGGTGCAGTCCGCCGGCCGCGGTGTTGCCGATGTACATGGCGGGCCGCTTACGGACCGCCTCGAGCCCCTCGAGGACCTTGATCTTGGAGGCGTCGTAGCGGTCCGCAGCCTTCGCCTCGCGGACCTCCGCTCCTGCTTCCATGAGCCCGTCTCCCTTATCGGAGGCCATCACGACCGGCCATCACGAGGATTGTGCTGGGGTCCACGATCACGATTCCCGGGTTCTTTATGGGGGGCTGTTCGGGCGGGACGCCTTCCCCGTTGGACCCGCCCGCTGTTTGGCCGCTTTAGAGCGGCGAACGGGCGGAATTTTAGCACATGGGGAACGGCTGGGGCAATGGATCGGGGGTCTTTGCAGACCCACGGAGAGCGCCTATATATATGATACGAGAAAAACGCCGTCTTCCATGAAATAAACCATTACACCACAACAGTTACATTAACTTCCATGCGGCTCAAATGCGCATCGGCATGACGACGTAGCGGTAATCGCGCCCCTCGAGCCCGACCGGACGCAAAAGACCCTGAGTGGCGTCGTCCTTGAGGGCCAGGATCACCTGGCCCGGTCCCATCGCCTGCAGGAATTCAAGAAGATACTTGGCGTTGAATCCGACGTCGAGCGCCGGCCCGTTGTAGTCGATCTCCACCGATTCGGCCGCCTCACCCACTTCCGGATTGCTGGAGGAGATCTCGACAGTTCCCTGCCCGAGCGTGAACTTCACCGCCCGCGAGCGTTCGCTCGACAGCAGGGAAACCCGGCGCACGACATCACCCAGAAGACCTGAATCGATCTTCACCAGTTTGTCGTTCCCCTCCGGGATCACCTTCTCATATTCGGGAAATTTTCCGGCCACCGTGGCGGAGGTCATGATCCTCCGGCCGATCTTGAAGAAAAGGTGATTGTCCTTCTGCCCGAAGAGAATGTCCTCCTCCCCTTCGCCGAGGTGCGTCAGCTCCTGGCAGGTCTTGCGCGGCACGATCACCTCGATCTTGCTCTCCGAGGATCCCTTCTCGAGCCGCCCGCTCACGTACGACAGTCGATGCCCGTCGGTCGCCACCAGGGTCAGGTGCTTCTTGTTGAGAATCATCAGCGTGCCGTTGAGCGAATAACGCGTCTCGTCGGTCGTGATGGCGAAGACCACTTTGGCGATCATGTCGGTCAGAAGGGCCCGCTCGATCGGGATACCCTTCGTGAAGTCGAACTCCGGCATGGCGGGGAACTCGTCCCGCGGCAGGCCGACGATTCGGAAGCGTGCCTTCTGGCAGGTGATCGTCACCCAGTGGCCTTCGTCGGCCTTGAGCCGGACTTCCGCGTCCGGAAGCAGCCGCACGATCTCGAAGAGGCGACGCGACGCGAGGGTGAGCGATCCCGGCTTCGTGACCGTGGCCTCGCACGTGGTGCGGATCCCCACTTCGAGGTCGGTGGCGTAGAGATCGAGCCGGTCCTTCTGCGCGTCGATCAGGATGTTGGACAGGATCGGGATGGTGCTCTTCTTTTCGACGATCCCCTGCATCGCCTGAAGCTCTCTGAGGAGGTTTTCTCGCGTGGTGACGAAGTCCATAAGCCCTCCAGCAACTGATGATCAGCTCTCGTGTTCCCTTGGAGAAGGAAAGATTGTAGCACCAGCAGGGGCTGTGGACGTTGCGGAAATCTCGTCGAAGTGGCGCCCCGGGCGAGCCGCCGGGCGGATCGAGCCGAGGATGGAACGGTGGACTGGATGTTGTTCGCCTGTGTACGTCCGAATGGCGTACGGGGATCCACAGGTTGTGTCGGGGCGATCCACGTCCGCCTGTGGACAGATCACTTGAATGACTCCTGGAGGTCGCCGACGATCTTGTCGAAGTCCTTGTCCCTCTGACGCATCGACTCGATCTTGCGCAGGGCATGGATGACGGTCGTGTGATGCTTGCCGCCGAACTGGGCTCCGATCGCCGGCAGCGACTTGTCAGTCAGGCGCTTGCACAGGTACATCGCCACCTGGCGCGGAAATGAGATGTGCTTGGAGTTGTTACGTGATTTGAGCTCGCTGACCTTGATATGGTAGTAGGCCGACACGACCTTCTGGATCGCCTCCACGGTCACGCTGCGCCCGCGGTCCTCAATCAAGTCCCGCAGTGTTTCCTGGGCCATCTCGAGGTCGATGCTCCGCCCGGTGAGCGAAGCGAAGGCGATGAGCCTGATGAGCGATCCCTCCAGCTCGCGGATGTTGGAGCGGATGCGGCTGGAGACGAACATGGCAACGTCCTCCGGCAGCGTGACGTTCTCGGCCTCGGCCTTCTTGCGGAGGATCGCCACCTTGGTCTCGAGGTCGGGCGGCTGGATGTCGGCGATGAGACCCCACTCGAAGCGGGACACCAGCCTTTCCTCGAGGGTCGGGATGTCGCGCGGCGGGCAGTCACTGGTGATGACGATCTGCTTCTGCGACTCGTACAGGGCGTTGAAGGTGTGGAAGAACTCTTCCTGGGTGCGCTCCTTGCCGGCCAGGAACTGGATGTCGTCGATCAGCAGCAAATCAACTTTACGATAGCGCTCCTTGAAGTCGAGCGTCTTCTCGAAGCGGATGGAGTTGATCAGTTCGTTCATGAAGGTCTCGCTGCTGATGTAGAGGTGCCGGAGACCCGGCAGCGAGCGGGCGATTTGATGACCGATGGCGTGCATCAAGTGCGTCTTGCCGAGGCCGACTCCGCCGTAGATGAAGAGGGGGTTGTAGGCGCCCGAGGGATGATCGGCCACCCGCACCGAAGCCGCGTGCGCCAACTCGTTGCTGCGGCTGACCACGAACGTGTCGAAGGTGTAGCGCGAGTTGAGAGCCGAGGAGATCCCGGGCGCCTGGAGAGGCCCCGCCGGGAGGGGACGCGCCATCGACGGCTCGCCGTCGCTGAAGTGCGGCGCACCGCCCGCCCGGACGTTGGTCGGACTCTTCGGAGCGAGGGGAACAGTCGTGGCCAGGAGACCGGTCGACGGCCTCGAGCCGAGGACGCCGCCGGTTCCGACCCCCTGCCGGCTCGTGAATCGAACCCGCAGATCACCGCACTCGAGCTCGCGGGCGCTCTCTTGAATCAGCGGCAGGTAGTTGCGGCTGATCCATTCGACGAACTGCAGGCTGGGCACTTCGATCTGCAGGACATCGTCTGCGAGGGAGAGCTGTTGTGTCGGCTTGAGCCAGGTGTTGAAGCTCTGGCGGTTGACCTTTGGCTGCAGGGTGTGAAGTATCTTTTCCCAGAGGTTCATTCGAATCCGGCCACTCGGGGCTCTTTCGCCCGGCTCGATCTCCGTGAACCCTTGCTGGAAGCCCTTCGCATCGAATAGTCGCTCATCATTTCAACAACATTTCCACAGATGTGGAAAAGTTTCATCGTGGCAACCTGTTGTCTAACGAAGAGTTACGCGCTCATCGCCTGAAGAACCGGGTGATCTTATGTCAACCGCCAGACCTCGCCACCAGATATAGTGCCCCTGATCCCCCCTGCGGGATATCTGGTGTGTCATCCCTCCTTTGTCTAGGGGTTTTGCCGTATGGGGACACGACTAT
>DASTNM010000115.1:0-2164 GCA_035762745.1 Candidatus Polarisedimenticolia bacterium | reverse complement strand
GGCTCGGACGGGCTCTCGGCCTCGAGAGGGCGGGGCTGTATGGCGCGGCGCTTCTGGCGGTCTCGTTCTGGCACCTGGTCCTGAGTCGCAGCGGTTTCCGCGCCGTCCTGTGCCGCTCTTCCTGGTGCACTCTCTGGCGCTTCTGGTGGAGGGGCTGAAGACCTCTCGCCTGCCGCGCCTGGCGGCGGCCGGGGCTCTCCTCGGGCTCGGGGCCCACTCCTACCCTTCCTTCCGTATGGCGCCGCTCATCCTGCCCCTCTACCTTGTGGCCGAGATCGGGCCTGACCCGAAGGCGTGGAAGCGGGCGGCGAAAGGTCTGACGCTGTTCATCGCGATGGCGGCGCTCCTGGCGGCTCCGATGGCGCTGCACTACCTGCACCACCCGGAGCAGCTGAACAACCCGCGCCGGATCGTCTCGGTCTTCAGCCCGAAAGTCGATCGAGCGCTGGTGCCGTCGTTCCTCCGGCGCAACCTGGTCGCCACCCTCCTGATGTTTCACCTGCACGGCGACGACAACTGGCGCCATAACCTGGCGGGAGCGCCGCTGCTCGACCCGCTCACCGGGGCGCTGCTGCTCCTGGGGATCGTCAGGATCGCGTGGCGGGCCTGGCCCGCGCGGGGCGGAGCGCCGGCGGGGCCTCCGGGCTCCGCGCCGGCGGCGGCGCTGCTCTTTCCCTGGATCCCCGTGATGCTCCTGCCGAACCTGCTCTCGGTGCAGGGGGTCCCGCATGCTCTGCGCAGCTGTGGAGTGCTGCCGGCCCTGGTGCTCCTGGCGGGGATCGGGCTGGACCTCGTGCACGAGGCGCTGGCCCGGGTGGCGGGCGCGCGGGCCGCGCTGGCGGCGACGATGATCGCGTGGTTTTTCCTGGGCGGTCTCACCTACCATCGCTACTTCACGACCTGGGGAGAGGATCCGCGGGTCTTCGCGGAGCATGACGGAGCCTTCCGCGCGGCGGCGCGCCTGCTCCTGGCGGCGCCGCCGGGCGTGGGGCGCCTGCTGGTGGCGAACGGCACCGGCTTCCCGGCCTACGGGCAGCCGGCCGAGGTGGAGCCATACCTGTTCGAGATGCGCGCGCGACCGCCCGTGGTGATCGGGCCGCACGACGGCGGGCTTCTGGCGCTCGCGGGGCGGCCGGCCCTCGTGGCCCTGGTGCGACGCGACGAGCGGATTCTGGAGACGATTCGCGCGCTCAACCCGTCGGCTCCGGTGGCCGAGGTCGCCGCTCCGGGGCTCTCTCCCGACAGCCCCGTCTACCGGGTCAACTGAGCGCCAGAGCCTGCACGGCGACCATGACGATGCCCGAGCCGAGCGGGATGGTGAAGTTGTCGTCCACCGGGAAAGGGAGCAGCTCGGTGAGCGCGGCGGCCGCCGCCCCCGCCCCCAGGACCCGAAGGTCGAGCCCGAGGCCCTGGAAGAGCAGGAGCGGCAGGCCGACCAGGAGACAGGCGGCGGCTCCCGCCAGCGTCCCCTCCAGCGTCTTGCCGCGCAGGATCTTGACCCGTCCGTAGTTCACGCCGATGATCTCGGCCGCCGGGTCGCCGACGGTCAGGAAGAGAAGGGCGGCGATGGCGACGCCGCGCGGGAAGAGCAGGATGGTCAGCGCCGCGGCGATTAAGAAGAACGTGGTGGTCGAGACCTTCTCGCGCTCCTTCTCCTTGGTGAAGCCCTTGAAGTGCTCGAAGAGCCAGCGATTGACCTTGGGATTGCGGAAGCGCCAGCGCTCCAGGTAGAGCATCCAGCCGATGAACAGCGCCAGAAGGATCAGCACCGGGATCCGATCGTAGGGCGCGCGCAGGGCCAGCCCGCCGAGCAGGTAGAGCCCGGGGAAGAGCAGGCCGACCATCCGGAAGAGCTTGCGCTTGACCAGGATCATGTCGCCACCTGCCGTCGTATCCCGGGCAGGACCCTCATCCAGAGGAGGGCCGAGAGCCCCGCGCCGACCAGCGCCGGCGCCGCCCCCTCCGGCCGCAACCAGCCCGGCAGGATCCCCGCCCCGAGCGCGGAGGCGTGCAGCCCCGCGACGATCGGGAAAAGGCTCAGCGCCGCCGGCCCCGCCGCGAAGCGCCGGCCGCGCAGGAACGGCAGCGCCAGCGCCCAGAGGGCGCCGACCGCCATCAGGGCCGGGAAGTCCATGTAGCTGAGAGCACCGAGCGTCGAGGCGCC
>DASTNM010000114.1:0-2221 GCA_035762745.1 Candidatus Polarisedimenticolia bacterium | reverse complement strand
GAGCACCGCATCGGGGGCCTCGAGAAGGAGGACGGCTCCGGCAACGTCAGCTACGACCCCCTGAACCACGAAAAGATGGTCCACCTGCGGGCCGAGAAGATCGCCCGCATTGCCGACGATATTCCCGAGCAGACGATCTTCGGCAAGGACAGGGGCAAGGTCCTGGTGCTCGGCTGGGGCAGCACCTACGGCGCCATCACCTCGGCGGTCGAGGATCTGCAGCGCAAGGGAGTGTCGGTCTCCTCGGCCCACCTGCGCTATCTGAACCCGTTCCCGCGCAACCTGGGGGAGATCTTGAAGCGCTTCGAGAAGGTGCTGGTCCCGGAGCTGAATCTCGGCCAGCTGCGCATGCTGCTCCGCGCCCGTTACCTGGTGGACGCGGTCGGCCTCAACAAGGTCCAGGGGAAACCGTTCAAGGTCACGGAGATCGCCCGCGCGATCGACGGACTTCTGTGAGGTTGTGAGAGATGGCGCCCCAAGCCGGTGGAGTGAACCTCCAGGAACCGAAGCTGACCCGGGCCGACTTCGCCACCGACCAGACGGTGCGCTGGTGCCCGGGCTGCGGCGACTATTCGATCCTGGCGCAGACCCAGAAGCTGATGCCGACCCTCGGCATCCCGAGGGAGAACATCGTGTTCGTCTCGGGGATCGGCTGCTCCAGCCGCTTCCCGTACTACATGAACACCTACGGCTTCCACAGCATCCACGGCCGCGCCCCCACACTGGCGACCGGCCTCAAGATCAGCCGCCCGGAGCTGTCGATCTGGGTCGTGACCGGCGACGGGGACGGGTTGAGCATCGGCGGGAACCACCTGGTCCACGCCATGCGACGCAACCTCGACATCAATATCCTGCTGTTCAACAATCGCATCTACGGGCTGACCAAGGGGCAGTACTCGCCGACCAGCGAATTCGGCAAGATCACCAAGTCGAGCCCGTTCGGCACCGCCGAGCAGCCGATCAACCCGCTCGGCGTGGCGCTCGCCTCCGAGTGCACCTTCGTGGCGCGCTCACTCGACACCGACACGCAGAATCTCACCGCCGTGCTCGAGCGGGCGGCGCGCCACAAGGGGACCTCGTTCGTCGAGATCTACCAGAACTGCAACATCTTCAACGACGGGGCCTACGAGCCGTTCACGGCGCGCGAGGTTCGAAGCGACCGGATGGTCGCGCTGGAGCACGGCAAGCCGCTCATCTTCGGCAAGGAGCGCAACAAAGGGATCCGCCTTCACGGCCTGCACCCCGAAGTGGTCACGCTCGGCCAGAACGGGATCACGGAGGCCGACCTGCTGGTGCACGACGAGGGGGCGCAGGAGCCGACGCTGGCCTATTTGCTGTCCCGGCTGACCTATCCCGACTACCCGGTGCCGGTCGGGGTCTTCTACTCGGCGGACAGGCCCTGCCTGGAAGACCTGGTCGAGAAGCAGGCGAACCAGGCGACCGCCAAGCTGGGCGCCGGCAGTCTCGAGCGGCTTCTGAAGTCCGGGTCGACCTGGACGGTGACCTAAAGGCGCGCGCCGCGCCGCGAGGGAAGGGCGATGACCTGCCCGGATTGCGGCCACGACAACATCGACGGGATGGACGCCTGCGGGCACTGCGGGCAGGATCTGCGGTCGTTCGACCTCCCGCGCCCAAAGGCCGGCCTGCAGTGGACCATCATGGAAACCCCCCTCCGGGAGCTCGAACCGGCCCTCGCCCTGAGCGTCGGCCCCTCCGAGCCTCTGTCGCGCGTCGTCGCCCTGATGCAGACACAACGGCAGGGGAGCGTCCTGGTCGTCGAGGGAGGGCGGCTTCTGGGCATCTTCACCGAGCGCGATGCCCTCAACCGTCTCGCCGGCCGCGACGTCAACCTCGAGACGCTGCCGGTGAGCCAGGTGATGACGCGCGATCCCATGGTGCTGCGCGACGACGACACCCTCGCCTTCGCGCTGCACCGGATGGCGGTCGGCAACTACCGCCACATTCCGATCGTCCGCGACGGACAGCCGCTGCGCTTCGTCTCGGTCCGCGGCGTCCTGCGCTACCTGCACGAGCACGCCCGCTGATCTCCGCCGGCGATGGGCGCTGATCGCGGCCGCCGGCCATCCCGTTACGTCCACGGCACGACCCCCCGTGAGCGCCGCCGTCTCGCCCTCCTGAACGACCTGGTCAACGCGGGCTCGTTCCGCGAGCTTAGGTTGCGCGGCGGTGAGTCGATCCTCGATGTCGGCAGCGGCCTGGG
>DASTNM010000113.1:0-5661 GCA_035762745.1 Candidatus Polarisedimenticolia bacterium | reverse complement strand
CCCGGCCGGCGATCGTCGCACCCGGCCGCGTGCCGGGGAACGGCGGCGCCCCGAAGCCGGCACCGCCGGGGCCTGCGGCCGCCACCCCGACCCGGCCGGCGGCGACCGGGCGCCCTGGCGCCTCGGCCCGTCCCGCGGCGTCCGCGCGCGGCACCAAGTCGACGGCACCGCGCAAGGTCACCTCGGTCTCCGAGCGGGTGAGACCGAGCGCCAGCGCCGATCTCGAGAGCGAGATGCTGCAACGCTTCGACCAGATGCGCGACCAGGATCTCTTCCAGGTCCTCGGCGTCACCACCAGCGCCGGCCCCGACGACGTACGGCGCGCCTACTACGGCCTGGCCAAGCGCTTCCACCCCGACCGCTTCACCCGCGAGGAGATCAAGGCGAAGGCCGAGAAGGTCTTCTCCCACATCACCGAAGCCTACTCGACCCTCAGCCACGCCGAAACGCGACAGAAATACGACGAGGAGCAGGCGCTACGCAAAGGGCCGAAGGCGCCGGAGAAGGGGGCCGACACGCACGATCTGGCGCGCCTCAACTTCCGCCACGGCAAGGACCAGTTCGACAAGGGGAAGTTCGGCGAGGCGATCCCGTTCTTCCAGAACGCCTGCGACCAGGATCCGTCGAAATCCGAGTACTTCCACTACCTGGCGGTCACCCAGGCCAAGAACCCGCGCTGGAAGAAGGACGCGGAGGCGAACTTCCTCAAGGCGCTCGAGATCGATCCGAGCAACGGCGAGGTCTACGCCGAGCTCGGCGCACTGTACGCCAGGGGCGGATTGCACTCGAAGGCGCGCGACATGTTCAAGAAAGCCCTCGAATGGGACCCCAACAACGAGGTCGCACAGCAGGGCCTGGCCGAGGATGCGGGCGGCAAGAAGGGCCTCCTCGGCATGTTCAAGAAGTAGCCCGCGTTGACTTTGCTCCTCCGGTCCATAGATTTCCCTCTGAGCGTCCCGCCTGATCACCGTTTCGTGATCGCCGCCAGCGCGGCCGGGCGGGGCACCCGGACGGGAGCAAGATGACCGGCGGTCCCGATCGGCCAGGCGACGGCAGCGGCGATCTCCCGAAGCGGTTCGGCCCCTACCAGGTGCGCGGTCTCATCGGCGCCGGCGGGATGGGGATCGTCTACCGCGCGCTCGACGAGGCGCTGCAGCGCGAGGTGGCCCTCAAGACGCTGCTGCCGGCGCTGGCCACCGACCCCGAGTTCGTCGCCCGCTTCAAGCGCGAGGCGCAGTCGGCCGCGGCCCTCAACCACCCGAACATCACGCAGATTTACAGCATCGGGCAGGAGGGGCATTTCCCCTTCTTCGCCATGGAGATGATCCACGGCCGCTCTCTCGAAGGGCTGCTCAAGGAGCGCGGCCCGCTCGACGCCGTGGAGGCGGCCGGGTACATCGCCCAGGCGGCGAAGGGGCTGCGGCACGCGGCGCAGCGCAAGCTGATCCACCGCGACGTGAAGCCCAGCAACCTGATGCTCACGGAGGAGGGGGTGGTGAAGATCACCGACTTCGGGCTCGCCAAGGCGGCGCGCTCGGAGTCCCAGCTCACCGTCACCGGCCAGGTCCTCGGCTCTCCCGGATACATCTCGCCGGAGCAGGCGCAGGGAGGCGAACTCGACGCCCGCTCCGACATCTACTCGCTGGGTGCGACTTTCTACCAGCTGGTCACCGGGCGCCTGCCGTTCGAGGCGCCGACCCCGGTGGCCATGATCATCAAGCACATGAACGAGCCGCTGCGCTCGCCGCGCGCCGTCAACCCCGCCATACCCTACCCGATCGCCTCGGCCATCCAGAAGATGATGGCCAAGCGGCCGGGCGAGCGCTTTCAGGAGTACGACGCGCTCATCCGCGAGCTGGAGCGCTCCGCCGACTCGGTGCGCCCGGCGGGCGCGGGGCAGAGGCAGCCGGTCTCCCCCGGTGCGGCGGGCGCCCCGGCCTGGCCGGCGGCAACCGGAGTGGATGGGCGATCGCCCCGCGGCCGCGCCGGCCAAGGCGGCCCCGGAGGCGGTCGCCCGGGCGCAGGCGGCCCGGGCGACGCTCAGGAGGCCGGGATCGAGGGCGGCCGCGGCTCCCGGGTTCCGCTCGTCCTGGCGATCGCGCTCGGCGCGCTGATCGTCTTCGGTCTTGTGCGGCACCGTCTGATGGCGCGACCCTCTCAGGGTGACGCCGACGCCAGGCCGCGCGTCGCCACCTCCGGCGCGACCACCTTGGAGGGGAGCTCCTCCACACCGGCCGGGCCGGCCGCCGGCGGCGGAGTCGAGGTCCAGGGGTCGTTCAGCACCCGGCCGGCCGTTGGCGGCTTCCGTGACGGCAACCGCGATCGCGGCACGATCGAGGAGCGCTTTCGCGAGAGGTTCCGACAGAAGAGCCGCGCCAATCTCTCCTTCGTTTCCAACGACCACGAGGTGCTGCCGGATGGCCGGCTCAGGGTCTTCGGCCGCGTGCAGAACAATGGCGGCGCGGCCGCCACCCAGGCCCGGGCCCGCATCCGCATCCTGCTCGACAACGGCGAGGTCGCGGCCCAGGGAGAGACGTCGCTCACCCCACCGCTCATTCCTCCCGGCGCATCGGCCTCGTTCGAGCTGCCGCTCGACTACTCCGGCCCCGTCGGCACGATCAAGGCGGAGTTGACCTGGCTCGAGTAACGCGGCGCGTCGTCTTGACACCCACGGGAGGGTCGCGGATAATCCCGCCGCGTGCGGCGCCCGGTTCGGGCGCTCGCTCTCGTCACCCGCTCCAGATCATCCGATCCGAGAAGGAAGACAGCCGGGGAGCCCGCGCGTGAACGGGAGAACCTGACCCGATGGCCAAGCCACAGTCCGATCCGCTGGGACTGCCGCGCGAGGCCTGGGCCTCCCGCCTCGGACTGATCCTCGCCATGGCCGGCAACGCCATCGGCCTCGGGAACTTCCTGCGCTTCCCGGTCCAGGCGGCGCGCAACGGCGGCGGCGCCTTCATGATCCCGTACTTCGTGGCGCTGCTGCTGCTGGGGATCCCGCTCATGTGGGTCGAGTGGGCGATCGGCCGCCACGGCGGCAGCCACCACGGGCACGGCAGCATGCCGGGGATGTTCCAGGCGCTCGGGAAGAAGCGCTGGATCAAGTATCTGGGGGTGCTCGGTCTCTTCAACCCGCTGGTGATCCTCATCTACTACACCTACATCGAGTCCTGGACGATGGCCTACAGTTTCTTCTCGGCCACGGGGAAATACTTCGGGATCGCGACGCGCCAGGAGATGGGGAGATTCCTGAACTCCTTTCAGGGGTTCGGGACGAGCCCGCACTTCCCCGGCGGCATCGAGACCGCCTACGTCTTCATGCTCGTCACCCTCGGCCTCAACATCTACATCCTGTACCGCGGCATCACCGCCGGGATAGAGCGGCTGGCCAAGATCGCCATGCCGCTTCTGTTTCTCTTCGCCATCGCCCTCGCGGTGCGCGTCCTGACGCTCGGTGCCCCCGATGCGAACCACCCCGACTGGAGCGTCGCTTCCGGCGTGGCCTATCTCTGGAATCCAGATTTCTCGCAGCTGACGCGGGCGCGCGCCTGGCTCGCGGCGGCCGGGCAGATATTTTTCACCCTGAGCCTCGGGATGGGATCGATCCAGTGCTACGCCTCCTATCTCAAGAAGAACGACGACCTGGCGTTGACCGGCCTGACCACCTCGGTGACCAACGAGTTCGCCGAGGTGATCCTGGGCGGCAGCATCGCCATCCCGGTCGCCGTCGCCTACTTCGGCCTGGCCGAGACGCAGAACATCGCCGCGGCCGGCTCGTTCGATCTCGGCTTCCAGTCGATGCCGATCATCTTCCAGCGCCTGCCGCTCGGGCATCTCTTCGGCTTCCTCTGGTTCGGCCTCCTGTTCTTCGCCGGCATCACCTCATCGGTGGCGATGGGGCAGCCGATCATGGCCTTCCTGCAGGAGGAGTTTGGATTCAGCCGCCAGAGGGCCGCCCTCGCCCTGCTGGGCGCCGTGCTGGTCTTCGTTCAGCCGGTGATCTTCGTGCGGCCGTTCCTGGGTGAGATGGACTTCTGGTCCGGGACCATCGGCTTGGCCCTCTTCGGGTTGATCGAGGTGATCCTGTTCGCCTGGGTCTTCGGCATGGATCGCGCCTGGGAGGAGATCACCCGTGGGGCCGATATCCGCCTCCCGCGGCTCTTCTACTACATCATCAAGTACGTGACCCCGCTCTACTTGATGATTCTCTTCGGTTTCTGGACCTGGCAGGACGCCTGGCCGACCCTGCTGATGAAGGGGGTCGCCGCCGCCGATCGTCCCGGCGTCCTCTGGGCGCGGGCGCTGATGATCTTCTTCATGGCGGTCTTCCTGCTGATGATCGGACACGCCTGGCGACGCCGCCGGGCGCGGGGGGTGGCATGATCGGCTCGGGCGGAATGGGCGGTATGGCGTTGGGCGCGGTGACGGGCATGACCGGGGGGGGCTGGGGCTTTTTGATTCTCGCCTGGGGCGGCATCATCGCCGCCACGTTCTTCTGCTTCTACCGTCTCTTCCAGAGCGAGGACAAGAAGCGATGAGCCGGGAGAGCGCCGGCCCGGCGCACGCCTCCGCCTTCGTTCGCGAGCTGTCGGTCTTCGACGCCACGATGGTGGTGGCCGGCTCGATGATCGGCTCCGGCATCTTCATCGTCTCCGCCGACATCGCCCGGCAGGTCAACTCCCCGTTCTGGCTGCTGATGGTCTGGGTGGCGACCGGCCTCCTCACCCTCGTGGCGGCGCTGTCGTATGGAGAGCTGGCCGCCATGTTCCCCGGCGCCGGCGGACAGTACGTCTATCTGCGCGAAGCGTTCGGCCCGCTCACCGGGTTCCTGTACGGCTGGACCCTCTTTCTGGTGATCCAGACCGGGACGATCGCCGCCGTGGCGGTGGCCTTCGCCAAGTTCCTCGGAGTGCTGGTCCCCTGGGTCTCGGCGAAGAATCGACTGATCCCGTTCGTCATCGGCGGGGGCGCGGGCGGGGGCGGCCTCGACCTGTCGCTGACCTCCCAGAGACTGGTCGCCATGCTTCAGGTCGCATTGATCACCTACCTCAACACCCGCGGCGTGCGCACGGCGAAGTGGGTGCAGAACCTCTTCACCGTGACCAAGGTCGGCGCCCTGGCCCTGCTCGCCATCGTGCCGTTCCTCGGGCGCGCCAACCTCCAGGCGATCGAGGCGAACTTCCACGGCGGCCACTTCTTCGGCGAAGCCCCGTTCAGCCTCGGCTTCCTGGCGATCTTCGGCGCCGCCATGGTCGGCTCGCTCTTCTCCGCCGACGCCTGGAACAACATCGGCTTCGCCGGCGAGGAGGTGAAAGACCCCCAGCGCACGATCGCGCGCAGCATGGCCCTCGGCACCGGGATCGTCCTCACCCTCTACTGCCTCGCCAACGTCGCGTACCTGATGCTCCTGCCGTTGCACGGATCGCCCGACGGGGCGACGATCCTGGAGCGCGGCATCCAGGCGGCCTCCGAGGACCGCGTCGGCGCGGCGGCGCTCCAGGTCCTCTTCGGCGATGCCGGGGCGGCGATCATGGCGATCTTCGTGACCATCTCCGCCTTCGGCTGCAACAACTCCCTGATCCTCGCCGGACCCCGCCTCTACTACGCCATGGCGCGCGACCACCTCTTCTTCAAGGAGGCCGGCCTCCTGAACCGCCACGC
>DASTNM010000112.1:0-4932 GCA_035762745.1 Candidatus Polarisedimenticolia bacterium | reverse complement strand
CTTCTACCGCAACCGCGGCGACGGCACCTTCGAGGAGGCTTCAAACAAGGCCGGCATGATCGACCGCACGGGCAAGGGGCTCGGGGTCGTCTGGGGCGACTACGACGACGACGGCGACCAGGACCTCTACGTCGCCAACGACGACACGCCGAACTTCCTCTGGCGCAACCGCGGCGACGGCACCTTCGAGGAGGTCGGCGAGCTGGCCGGCGTGGCGCTCTCCGAGGACGGCCTGCCGCAGGCCGGCATGGGGACCGACATGGCCGACTACGACAACGACGGCCGCCTCGACCTCTTCGTGACCAACCTGGCGGAGGAGACCAACGAGCTCTACCACAACGACGGCGGCGGCGTCTTCTCGGACCGCACCTTCAGCTCGGGGGTGGGCGGCCCGTCGCTCCTGACTCTCGGCTTCGGGACCTTCTTCTTCGATCCCGACAACGACGGCCATCTCGACCTGTTCGTCGCCAACGGCCACATCATCGACAACATCGGCCTTTACAGCGACACCGTCACCTTCGAGCAGCCGGCGCAGCTCTACCGCAACCGTGGCGACGGCCGCTTCGACATCGTCTCCGGGGCCGCCGCCGGCGCGCCGTTCGGCCGCGTCTACGTCGGTCGCGGCGCCGTCCCGTTCGACTTTGACGACGACGGCGACGAGGACATCGTCATGGCGCAGAACGACCGCCCGGCGCTTCTCCTCCGGAACGTCACCCCCGCCCGTCACCACTGGGTGACGATCACCCTCGCCGGCCTGCCGCCCAATCGCGACGCCATCGGCGCCCGCGTCACCCTCGAGGCCGGCGGCCTCCGCCTGGTGCGCTACGCCCGCACCGCCTTCTCGTACCTGTCGCAGGGGGACCGGCGGCTCCACTTCGGCCTCGGCGACGCCGCCACGATCGACCGCCTCACCGTCCGCTGGCCCGGCCGCAGGGGCGTCCTGGAGACGTTCGAGGGCGTCGCGATCGACCGCTTCGTCGTCTCGAGCAGGGGAAGGGGCTGCCCCCACGACGCCAGTGAAGACCTCCGGGGCGACCGAGGCCGGCGGGCATCACGGCGCGCGACGGCTCGAGCGGCTGGCGGTCGCTGCCTACATCGCGATCCTGGTCGGCGCCTCGGCGCTCCCGTACGCGATCGCCTGGCGGTCCACTCCCCCGGAGAGTGTTTACACGGGCGCCTACGACCCTGCGAGCGACGACCTGGCGCCCTATCTCGCCCGGATGCGCGTCGGCGCGCGCGGCGAGTGGACCTACCGCTCCCCCTACGCCCCCGGAATCGGGCCCACCGTCACGATCCGGCCGTTCTACGCCGCCCTCGGCTTCCTGACCGGCGCGGTCGGGGCGCCTCTGTGGGCGGGCTATCACGCCGCCCGCCTCGTCCTGGGGGTCGTCTCCCTGGTGGTGATCTTCCTGCTGGCGCGATCCGTGTCCCGCTCCCGCCTGGAGCGCTGGGCCGTCTTCGTCCTCGCGTCCGCCGGATCGGGGATCGGCTGGATGATCGGGCGCGAGGGAGAGGCCGCGACCTGGAGCTACGATCTCTGGGTCTCGGAGCTGAACGCCGCCCACTCGCTCATCACGAGCCCACACTTTCCGCTGAGCATCGTTCTGATGCTGGCCTGCCTGGCGGCCGTCGCCCGCTCGCTCGATCGAGACCGGGCGAGCCTGGCGGGGTGGGGAGGCACGGCCTTCGCCTTCCTGGCGCTCGAGCATCCCTATGACGACGTGGTCCTGGCGTCGGCGCTGGCGGGCTTCGGGATCGCCGCGCTCGTCACGGCCCGGCCTCCGGGGCGGAGTCTGGCGCGTGCCGCGCTCGCCTTCGCTGCCACGGCTCTCCCGGCGGTCATCTGGGAGATCGTCAGCGTTCGCTCCGACCCCTCCCTGGCACAGATGGGCCTCGCCCAGCCGGTCGGTTCCCCCTTGAGCGTTGTGACCGGGCTCGGCTTCCTGCCGCTCCTGGCGCTCGCGGGGGGAACCACGCTGGCGCGGCGCTCGACACTGGGCCGCATCCTGATCTCCTGGTGCCTGGTCGTGCCTTTCCTTCTCATCCTGCCCTTTCCCTTCCCACGCCGCCTGGTGATCGGCTGGCAGGTACCGCTCGGGACGGCGGCCGGCCTCGGCCTCGTCCGGTTGCTCTCGCCCATCCGCAGGGATGCCGCGCGCGTCACCGCGACGGTCGCGGTGCTCGTGCTGGCCTCGCTCTCGACCGTGGACGTCTTCGCCTACAAGGTTCGCTCTGCCTCCCAGCCCGAGCTGGGGTATCGAACCTGGCTGCCGCGGGAATTCGTCGAGGTCTACGCCTGGCTGCAGGCGCATGCCCGGCCGCGCGCGGTCGTCCTCGGCCCCTATGCCCTCTCGAACTTCATGCCGGTCTACACCGATCTCTGTCCGTACTACGGGCACTGGGCCGAAACCCCGGATGCGCCGCTGCGGCGCCGCAGTGTGCTGGAGTTCTATGCGCCCGGCACCACGGATGCGTGGCGCTCGCGGTTCCTCGTCGAGTCCGGGGTCGAGTGGGTGATCGCCCCGCGGTCGGGCACCTTGACCCAGAGCGTCGTTCTCGACCCGCGGCGGATCGACGGTCTCACCCGCGCCACCCGCATCGGGTTCCTGGAGATCTTCCGGGTCGAGGCGGCGAATGCGACGCGCCGAACCACCGATCCATGATTTTCGGAAGCTCGAGTGATCGCAGCGTCCGGAGTCTCGCGCCGCCGGCAGGAGTTCCGGTCGGCGTTCTCGGGCCCGGCCTCGCCGTCCGCTGCCCCGGCCGCCGCGGCGGGGTGGAGACGTTCGAGGGCGTCCTTATCGACCGCTTCGTCGTGCTCGAACAAGGGAAGGGCAACGTGCCCGAGGCGTCTATGAAAACGTCCGGAGTGGCCGAGGTCAGTCGGCGCCGCTCTCTATCGAACGGAGCGTTTCCAGGTTCTTCTTCGCGGGCTCGAATGACGAATCAAACTTGAGAGCCGCCTCGAAGTCCCGCCGTGCCCTCCGCAGCCTGCCCGACCTCATGTAGGCCAGCCCACGGTTGTTCAGGCTCCACGAGTCGGTGGGATAGAGTCGAAGCGACCTCGAAAATCTCCGCACCGCGGCCCGGTAATCGTGTCGGGCGAGACGGTCGATGCCGGCGTTGTAGAAGGCGGTGGCGAGTCTGGGGTCTAGTCGAAGAGCCGCCATGTACTCCTTGTCGGCGTTGTCGTAGTCCCTCCTCTCCGAATAGATCACTCCAAGGTTGTTGCGCACCTGGGCCAGGAACTCATGCGCCGTCAGGTTGCGCATGAAGACCCCCTTGCGAATTGAATACGGGGGGATCCGCTGTTCCTGCACGTACTGATCGTCCGAGACGCCGGCGCCCTGCTGGAGGGTTTCGATGTTGATGCACCTGTCACCGTCGTCATAGCGCAGGAACACGTGCGCCGGTGTCGCCACGGCGAAGATCGGCAGGCCCAGGCGCTCGGCCAGGACCAGGTAGAGCGAGGCGATGCCCACGCAGTAGCCCTGCCGTCGCTCCAAAACGCGAGCCAACAGGAGGTTGCCCGGGTCTCTCAGGTCCTGTGAGGCCCGCACACCAATCTGTTCGAAGACGAACCGGTTGAGGATCGCGACCCGTTCCGGCCCGTTCTCCGACCCGCTCATGACCGTTCGGAGTCGATCCGCCAGCCCGTCGATCCTGGCGGGCAGGGCATTGCCGGTGTCCGCGGGCGGACAAAACGTGTCACAGCCTGTTTCGACTGCGACCAACCGATCGAGCAGGCCGTCTTCCGCCCGTCCGGGGGCGGAGGAAGCGGCGTTCGCACACAGGAACACCGTCAGAAAGGCCGATAGCCATGGAGTTTTCCGAGGCCAGCTTGCTGTCGGTCCTCTTGGGAGTCTCAACCGTCGCACTGAGAAAGTCGAATGAGACTTCGTGGAAGGCCAGGATTCATGAGGGCTTACGGCGACGACGCCGAGGCAGTCTCGTCTCATCGGAACTATTCACCCTCCGACTGACACTACGGAGAGAAGCGATCGACCAAGGTCGAAGTCGCCTGTGATGATGGGGATACGGATCGAGGTCTCGCCGCACCCGCGCGCTTGGCAGAGGCTATGCATAGAGATCGCAGAGATCGTGTTTGCCTCAGGTTGTAGTCGGCTAAGCGGGAAGGGGGGCCCGTGGCCAACTATGCCTACATCCTCTTGAGCGCTGACAGTCGGCTGCGCCAGGCCGTATCCGCGGCCTTGCGCTCGCCCGAAATCTTGGTTACCTCCTGCCTTCAGCAGTTGAAATCGATCGAGAGCTCGGCGCTGTTGATCGTCGACCCTCGTGCCGTGGGCATCTGCTGCCTCGATCGCCTACTGGCGTGGCGCCGGCGCCGCGGAGCCGGGTGTCTTGCAATCCTCGAACTCTCCAGCCCTGCCGGAATTGCCCTCGGGCTCGAGCGAATTCTACGCTCCCCCTGGCTCACAATCGACCAACTTCCAAGCGCACTGCGGAACCTGAGGCCGGCGATTCGTCGTGCTTCGGTGTGGGCGGAAAGGACAAGAATTCTCTCGCCCGCTGGCAACGAGCGAGGTCCTCGTCTCTTCCTGGCGTTCGCGAGGAGCCGCGACCACCAACCATGCACTGTGAGGGAGGCTGCGACCGATATTGGCTTCAGCGTACGCCAATTGAATCGGCTGGCGGGGCGATGGTTCGGGCATCCGCCCGGCATCCTTCTCGATCTTGCTCGGATCGCGAGCGTCGCCCACGACTTGGAACAAACATCCCATCCCATCGAGCGCATCGCGGAGAATCACGGCTTCTACGACAGCTCAACCCTGAGCCGCGAGTTCCTCGGATTTGTCGGCCTGCGCCCGGGCGCGTACCGCGCATGGGTCGCCGCTCAGAACATGGCCGAGAATGCCATTGACGCGCTAAGGCAAACGCGCCATAAGAGATGGCAAGAAACTCCGGTTCATC
>DASTNM010000111.1:0-6359 GCA_035762745.1 Candidatus Polarisedimenticolia bacterium | reverse complement strand
CGGGGGGCAGGGGGCACCCTTGGTGTCGTACGTCGATTACCTCCTCTTTCGTCACCGAGCGCGCGGCCGGCTGGTGATGAACATCGGTGGCATCGCCAGCCTGACGGCCATCCCCGCGAGCGCCGGGCCGGATCGCGCCCTCGGGTTCGACACCGGCCCCGGCAACATGGTCATCGACTCGCTGGTCGGTCGGATGACCGGCGGTCGCGAGGCGTTCGATCAGGACGGACGCTACGCGCGGCGTGGCAGCGTGCGGGCCGACCTGCTGGCACGCCTGATGGAGCACCCCTTCCTGACCACTCCGCCTCCCAAGTCGTGCGGGCGGGAGGAGTTCGGTCGGCCCTTCATCGATCGAATCCTGCAGGAGAACGCGGGGCTTCCCCCGGATGATCTGATCGCCACGGCCACCCGCTTCACAGCCGAATCGATCGCCCACGCCTGCCGGCGCTTCGCGATGCCCAATAACGTCTTCGAGGAGGCGATCGTGTCCGGGGGCGGAGCGCGCAACGGTTTTCTGATGGAGCAGCTGCGCGCCGCGATCCCCGAGCTGTCGATCAAGGCGAGCGACGAGTACGGTCTTCCGGCGGCGGCCAAGGAGGCCGTCGCGTTTGCGCTTCTGGCCAACGAGACGATCCTCGGCGTGCCGAGCAACCTTCCCTCCGTGACCGGCGCCTCGCGCCCGGTGCTGCTCGGAACCATCGTCCCCGGGACGATCGGTCCTGGGCCACCCCCACGATGAGCCGCGACCTGGGAGCCTGTCCGGCGTTGCGCCCGGCGCTTCTTCTGCTCCTCCCCCTCCTGTCTCGCTGCGCCGGCCCGGCCCTCGACCCCTCGACGACTCTGACGCTGGCGATCGACAGCGGGCCCGCAAGCCTCGATCCGCGTCTCGGGTCCGACGAGGCGTCGAAACGGGTGAACGAGCTCCTTTACAACGGACTGTTCCGGGTCGATGACACCACCCGCCCGGTCGGCGACCTGGCCGATTCCTATGTACGTCCCGACCCGCTCACCCTCAGAGTGACCTTGCGCGACGGAGTGCTGTTCCACGACGGCTCGCTCCTCACCTCGCGTGACGTTCTCTACACCTACCGCTCGATTCTGGACGACGAAGTCCCGTCGTTCCGCAAGGGAGATCTCGAGGAAGTCGCCGGGGTGGAGGCGCCGGACGCACGCACGATCGTCTTCCGGCTGCGCCGCCCATTCGCGCCGATCCTGACCGACCTGAACGTGCCGATCCTGAAGGCGCAGGCCGGGAAGGACGCGGCGCGGGAGCCTGTCGGCACGGGCCCGTTCCGCCTTCTCCGCTACCGCAAGGACGAGGACATCCTGCTCGAGCGCTTCGCGCCGCATTTCGCGGGCGCGGCGCGCGTGGAGACCCTCCGCCTGAAGATCATTCCCGGCGAGACCGCCCGGCTGCTGGAGCTTCTCAAGGGGAGCGTCGACATGATCGTGAACGACCTGTCACCCGACCAGGTCGCCCGGGTGCGGGGCACGACGGGATATCGGGTCCAGACACGCCCCGGACGCAACTACGTCTACATGGGGTTCAATCTCGATGACCGAATCCTCGGCGATCGGCGCGTCAGGGTCGCCCTGGCGACGGCGCTCGACAGGCAGTCCATAGTGACTCACTTGATGGACGGTGCGGCAACCCTGGCGACGGGCCTGCTGCCTCCCGGGCATTGGGCCTACGATCCGGACGTGACGCGCTACCCCACCGACCCGGCGGGAGCGGCGGCGATGCTGGACCGGGCCGGATACCTCGACCCGGACGGCCCGGGCCCCCTGACCCGCTTCCGTCTGACCTACAAGACCTCCACCGGCGAATTGGCCCTGCAGCAGGCGACGGTCATTCAGGAGCAATTGCGACGCGTCGGCGTCGGCATCGACATCCGCGCCTACGAGTGGCCGACCTTCTACGAGGACCTGAAGGCAGGCCGTTTCCAGGTGGTGGTCTCGAACTGGACGGAGATCTCCGATCCGGACATCTACCGGCTGCGGTTCCATTCCTCCTATCGACCGCCGGCCGGGTTCAACCGTGGCCATTACAGCAATCCGCGCGTCGATCGGCTGCTCGAAGAAGGAGCGGAAACGCTCGACGAGGCAGGGAGACGGGCGATCTACTCGCAGATCCAGCGCCTTCTGGCCGCCGACCTGCCGTACGTGAGCCTGTGGCATCGCGACGTCATGGTGGCGATGCGCGAGCGGGTGAAGGACTTCCGTCTGACATCGGGAGCCGACTTCTACCCTCTGCGGGAGGTACGTCTCGAGCGGCCGGGTCTCGACCCGGCCGGGATCGTTCAGCCGAGGGCGCGCCCCAGCACCCGTTCCACGGCGGTCAGGAGCACCGCCCCCGAGCGCACGACGCGCGGCGGGTCGGAGGTGAGATCGAGGACCGTGGAGGCCGTTCCGCCCCGCGTCGACCCCCCATCGAGGATCAGGTCGATCTCGTCTCCCAGCGCGTTCTCCACCTCCTCGGCGGTCGAGGGTGCCGGCCGCCCTGAGCGATTGGCGCTGGTGGCGACGATCGGGCCCCCGGCCGCCCGGGCCAGGGCCGAGGCGATCGGGTGCGGGGAGATTCGTACCCCCACGGTGTGCCCGCCACCGAGCAGACGCGCAGGAAGCATGCGGGACGCCGGCAGGACCAGCGTCAGCGGACCGGGCCAGAAGGCGGCCGCCAGCCGGCGCGCCGGCTCCGGAAACTCCCGAACACAGGTCATGACCGAGGCCTCGTCCGGGGCGATGAGCGGCAGGGCCATTCGCTCCGGCCGACCCTTCGCCGCGAACACCCTCTCCACGGCCTGGGGATTGAAGGGATCGGCCGCGAGGCCGTAAAAAGTCTCCGTCGGATAGGCCACGAGGCGGCCGGCGTGGAGAAGCCGGCCGGCCTGGTGCAGGAGAGCCCCATCGGGCCGCTCGGGATCGATCGTCTGGATCCGCTTCATGGTTTGATCATGACTATACGCCATCGGCACGATGTCCGGATCGGAATGCCCCGGGACCGCCCGCCCTGCCCGCAGGAGGTCGGAACTTGAGTTCGATTCGCGGAGGATCACCCACGGAGAGAATCATCGACAGCCCTCACAACGCGACTCTGAGGCGGATCCGGGCTCTGGAGCGGGACCCGGGAGAACGACGGCGGTCGGGCCTCTACATCGCCTGGGGCCTGCACCTGGCGCAGGAGGCGCTCGACCAGGGAGCCCCTCTCCGTGAAGCGCTGGTCGGTCCGCGTCTCGAGGACTCTGATGCAGGGCGTCTGGCCCTGAGGCGCCTGCAGCGGCTGCACGTGACGATCCATCGCACCACGACTCGCCTCCTCGAGTCGACCGTGGAGGGCTCGGGTGACCAGGGGATCCTGCTGGTAGTGCCACGCCCCGATCTCCTTCTGGCGCAGCTTCTCGAGGCGGCCCCCTCCCTTCTGCTGGCCGCACACGGGATCCAGGATCCGGGCAACCTCGGGTCGATCATCCGCACCGCCCGGGCTTTCGGCGCCGGGGCGGTGGTCGTGCTCGAGGGATGCACCGATCCGTTCGGGAGCCGCGCCGTGCGCGCCGCAATGGGCGCGCAGTTCGGCTTTGCCGTCACCGTCGCCGGGACTCGCGCCGGCCTCGAGGCCTTCGCGACCGGCCGGATGCAGATCGTCGCCGCCGATCCGGGGGGGCCGGTTCCACCGACCGAGGTGGACCTGCGCAGGCCGACGGTGCTCCTGGTCGGTGCCGAAGGAGCGGGGCTCCCCCGCGCTCTCCTCGAGGCCGCGGCGGTGCGGGTGGGCATCCCGATGGCGCCCGGCCCCGCATCGCTGAACGTGCATGCGGCCGCGGCGGTCCTGCTGTACGAGGCGGCCCGGCAGCGCAGGTTCGGGGCGCCCGGCGGCGCCCCGCGCTGACTCTACGCCCGCGAGCGCCCCTTCCCGCCGGGCGGCCGCACCGCGCTCGCCTGCTGATCGCGCACGAGGGGCAGAGTGAAGGTGAAGATCGATCCCTGTCCCGGCTCGCTCGTGACGCGAATCGAGCAGCCGTGCAGGCGCAGGATGTCGCGCACGATCGACAGGCCGATCCCGGTCCCTTCGTATTTCCGTCCGGGGCTCGAATCGATCTGGTAAAAGCGCTCGAAGATCTTCTCCTGTGCCTCGGGGGGGATGCCGATGCCTGTATCGGAGACGTCGACCTCGGCAAAGCCCCGCCCCCCCCGCCGCCCCGTCACCGTGATGCGTCCGCCCTCACGATTGAACTTCACGGCGTTGGTCAGCAGGTTGGTCAGGACCTGCACCACCTTGCCCCGATCGGCGCGCACCACCAGGTCGTCCGTCTCGTACTGGGTGGTCACCGAGATATTCTTCTTCTTGATCCGCTCTCCGACCAGATCGATCGCCTCGTCGATCAGTTGCCAGACCGGGAGATTTTCCAGGTTGAGCTGGGTCTCGCCCTTTTCCATGCGGGAGAACGACAGGAGATTGTCGATCATCTCGATCAACCGATCGATGTTCTTGAGGGACACGTTGAGCCCGCGCTCCTGCTCCGGAGTCAGGGGTCCCAGCTTGCGCTTGAGGACCATCTCCGTGTACCCCTTGATCGACACCAGCGGCGTGTGGAGCTCATGCGACACGTTGGCCAGGAGGTTCGATTTCATCTCGTCGAGGGACCGGAGCTCGGCGTTGAGCGCCTCGAGCTGCTGGTTGCGCTGCGCGAGAGTCTTCTGGGCCTCGGCGACCTCCCGGTAGGCCAGCTCCAGATCCGCCTTCGCCTTCGCGAGCTGCTCCAGGCTCTCGCGCAGGCTCCTCTCGCCATCGACCCGCGCCGTGACGTCGCGCGCCGTGAGGATGAGACCGATCCGCTCCCGTCCGGGCGAACGGAGGGGGCCGGCCACCAGACTGACCACCGCGCGCCGCGGAAGCACCAGATCGAGAGACTCCAGCCGTTTCTCCTCCTCGCCGTCGGCGGTGCGCAGGAATCCCTCCAGCGTCGCCGGATCGGCGCACGAGAGGAGAAGCAGGCGGCGCAGCTCGGAGTCCGGTTGACCGATCACCTTGTCGCTGAAAAGCCCGAACAGGGAGCAGAAGGCTCGGTTGGCCACGCTCACCGCGTTCCCCTGCGCCGTCGCCTCGAGCACGAGGATGCCGTCGCCGGTCGAGTCGAGGGTCGCCTGCAGCCTCGCCTCGCTCTCGGACAGCTCCCGCTGGAAGCGCGCCCGTTCCGTGAGGTCCGCCACCGTGCCGATGACCGCCCGGCTTCCCTGGAACTCGGTGCCGGCCCAGACGATGCGAGCCTCCACGTTCGCTCCACCGCGCTGCGTCAGAAGACAGCTGAACTCCCCGCTCCTCTCCTGTCCGGTGAGCGCGCCCCGCACGATCTCGAGGACACGAAGCAGGTCGCGCGCGTGAACCAGGTTTTTGAAGGGCAGTCCCTGCAGCGTCTCCCGCTCCATCCCAAGCATCGCGGCGAGAGCCGGGTTGGCGTAGAGCAGGTTCTCGGCGCGCACGATAAAGACCCCGTCACGGATCGTCTCGACGATCAGACGGTGGCGTTCCTCCGACTCGCGCAACCGGCGCTCCAGCTCCTGCTGCTGCGTCAGATCGCGTGCCAGAAGGACGACTCCCGCCGCGCCGCCGCCGTCCCCCCCGGCGCGTGACACGGACAGCCGGGCGGGGAACACGCCGCCGTCACGCCGCTGCAGGCGCACCGTCTCCGACAGGCCGGCCTCACGGAGCGAGCGTCGCGCGAGCTTCGGGAGGATGAGCTCCCACTCCCCCGGGGCGAACAGCACCTCGACGTGATGGCCGAGGATCTCAAGCGGCTCCCAACCGGTCAGATTCACGGCTCCGCGCCCGAAGGCGACCACGCGCCACTCAGGATCGGTGCGCAGGAGCGCCACGTCAGGAGGCCCCTCCGCCATCATCTCGAGGTCGGCGGAGTGTCCCTGGGCCTCCCGGACGCGGGTCCGCAGATCGAGGAGCAGGTGGTTGAGCTCGAGGGCCAGGGAGCGCAGAGCCGGGTCGGCCTCCGTGAGCAGCTCACCGACCAGGGGGTGGCGGCGCAGGTCCCGGACCTGCGCGCCCAGGCGACGCACCGCCCGGCGCAACACACCGATCGCCAGGAGCGCGAGCGACACCGCGACCGCGCCCGCGAGAAGGGAGACCACCACGATCCCCAGCAGCGGTCCCGGGAGCCAGCTCTCCATCCCTAGGCCTGCCCACCGCGCCCGAGGGTTGCGGTGGTGAGGGTCGGGGCCGGCCGCGCGAGGTAGAAGCCCTGGCCGTAACGCACGCCACACGCGCGCAGCGCCCGGTATTCCTCCTCCGTCTCGATCCCCTCCGCGATGACCTGGGCCCGGATACGCGAGCCGATCTGCAGCAACGAGTG
>DASTNM010000110.1:0-3465 GCA_035762745.1 Candidatus Polarisedimenticolia bacterium | reverse complement strand
GGCGGCTTGGCCGCCGGCTGCCGGTGCCGCTTGGCGTGGGAACGGCGCGACGGGACGCGGGTCATCGAAGCGATCCTTGCAAGGGTGGGCGCGCCATTCAGCCCGCCTTCGAGCGCAGGAAGATTCCCTGCGGGTCGAGCTCATCGCGGATGATCCGGATCTCCTCCGGGCTCGGCGGCGGCGTCTCGATCAGATCGGGAGCCACCTTCACGTCCCAGCCGATGTTCTCCTTGATCGTCCCCACGGTGATGCCGGGATGGAGCGAGACCAGCACCATCTCGCGCGTTTCGGGATCGAAGCGATAGACCCCCATGTCGGTGATCACCAGCTCGGGGCCTCCCCGCAGGCCGAGGCGCTCGCGCTCGCGCCCGCCGCCGAGATAGCCGGGGCTGGTGATGAAGTCGACCTTCTCCGGAAGGGTGCGCTTCGAGTTCGCGATGGTGATCACCACCCTCTTCGCCAGGGCGGCGATCTCGCAGGCGCCGCCGCTGCCGGGCAGGCGCACCTTCGGCTTCCGGTAGTCGCCGATCACGGTCGAGTTGATGTTGCCGAAGCGGTCGACCTGGGCGCCGCCGAGGAAGCCGACGTCGATCAGCCCTCTCTGGAGGTAAAGGTTGAAGACGTCGAGCATCGGCACGACCGCGAGCGAGCCGGTGACCAGGCAGGGATCGCCGATCGAGATCGGCAGGCGCGTCGGTACGCAGCCGACCGCCCCCGACTCGTAGATCATGCACAGCCCGGGGGCGTGCATCCGATAGGCGAGGTTCACCGCCAGCGACGGGACGCCGATGCCGACGAACACGACGTCGCCGTTCTTGAGCTCCTTGGCGGCGCGCGAGACCATCAGTTCGGAGGTCGTGTAGTCGGCCATGTTCGTCCGATCGCGGCGCCCTCTGCGGGGACGCCCTCCTTCAGAACCCGTAGTTCACCGGCTCGCACATCTGCCGGTCGGCCAGGAGCTCCCGGTGGCGCGCCCCCATCTTCTTTATATACGCCGCGCGGTCCGGCAGGCCGTAGACCCACTCATCGAGATACGCCTTGAGGCCGGCCTCCTCGCGCGAGATCGCGTCCCACCTCAGATAAAAATCGTTGTCGCGGTCGTAGCCCCCCTGCACGAACGACGGGTGGGCGCCGAACGGCTCGTGCACCACGGCGCTGACGATCGCCCCCGGGATGATCGTCCGGTTCGGGTCGGAGCGGATGACCTTGGCGTCGACCACTTCCTCGACCGAGACGATGACGCGCCGGCTGGCGAAGGCGGCCTCTTTCTGCACGCCATAAAGCCCCCAGACCTGCGTGTTCCCCTCGGCGTCGGCGCGCTGAGCGTGCACCATCGTGACGTCGGGGTTGAGGGCCGGGACGCACCAGAGCTCCTCGTCGGTGTAGGGGGAGCGCACCTTCTTGAAGCCCGGGTTGACGCGCGTCAGATCGGTCCCGGGGTAGTTGCGCGTCGGGAGGAACGGCAGGTTCGAAGCCCCCGCCATGAAGCGCAGCACCATCCCGAAATGCGTCCACTCGTCGATCTCGAGCGGGCGCGGCTGCCCCTTCTCGACGGCGCGCCGGAAGGCGTGCAGCGGGCCCACGCCCGGGTTGCCGGCCCAGGAGAAGATCATCCTGCGCGCGCAGCCTGCGGCGATCAGCTGGTCGTAGATCAGGTCGGGGGTGAGGCGCGCCAGAGTCAGGTCCTTGCGGCGCTGGCGGATGATCTCGTGCCCGGCGGCGAACGGGATGAGGTGGGTGAACCCCTCCATGACGATGAGGTCGCCGTCGCGCACGAAGCGCGCGATCGCCTCCTGCATCGACATCACCTTCGACATGGCCGCCGGCTCCTCCCGCGCTGTCATGAAGAGGCGCGGATCATAGCACAGAAGCCGCGGCTGCTGGCCGCTTGCGGGGGGTGCGGCCGGCCGCGTGACCCCCGCGATCGCTCCTCTCCCGCCGTCGAGGTATCCCGAGTTCGCGGCGCCGTGCCCTGCGTTCGCCGGGGACGGGTCCGGTTCGCTGCGCGAACCTCCCTTCGGGGAAGCGCCGGCTTGTCGAGCCGGCGCGATCCGTGTAGGGTAGGTTCATGACAGGTCGCCCGGAATCCCGTCGCATCCTCGTCACCGGAGCGGGCCGCGGTCTCGGCCTCGAGTTCAGCCGGCAGTGGCTGGAAAGGGGGCACGAGGTCTTCGCGTTGGCGCGCGACCCGGGGCGATCCAAGGGCCTGGCGGATCTGAAGCGCCGCCACCCGGACACCCTCCGGACGCAGGCCTGCGACGTGGCGGACGATGCCTCGGTGGAGCGGGGCCGGCGCGCCGTCGAAGCGGCCTGGGATCGCCTCGACATCCTGGTCAACAACGCCGGCCTCTTCGGGACGCGCGGCGGGACGGTCGAGTCGCTCGACCTGGAGGAGGTCCGGCGCCTGATCGAGGTCAACACCCTAGGACCGCTGCGCGTCACGCGCGCCTTCCTGCCGCTGCTGCGCAAGGGAACGAGGCCGCGCGTGATCCAGATCACCTCCCTGATGGGATCGATCGACGACAACAAGAGCGGCAGCTACTACTCCTACCGTCTCAGCAAGGCCGCCCTCAACATGGCCTCCCGCAACCTGGCGCACGACCTGAAGACCTCCGGGATCCTGTCGGTCGCGCTGCATCCCGGGTGGGTGCGGACCGAGATGGGAGGGTCCGACGCCCCGCTCGGCGTCGAGGAGGCGGTCTCCGCCCTGATCCACGCCATCGACGCCCTCACGCCGGACCAGAGCGGTGGCTTCTTCGATCGCCTCGGAAAACCCCAGCCCTGGTAGCCGCCTGACCCGGCCGCTGTCCCGCCGACCACCGAGCGGGGCGATCATGCCTCCGTCAGTCCGCTGACGGTCGCTTCGCCGCCGATCGCTTGCCCCGTCCGGGCCGCCGCCTATATTCCCCCTGCGGGGTCGTCTGTCCCCCCCGCAGGACGGTGCGCGCGGATGACCGACACCATGAGGAAGGGATGGATCTTCGTCGGCGTCTGGGCCCTGGCGCTCGGTCTCTACGGATCCAGGACGACCGCGGGCGGGTCGGGGCGGGCCGACGCCCTGGGCGATCTCGGCATCGCCTGCGTCGGCGGCGGGCTGATCGTCTACGGCTTCATGCTGATCCGCAAGGAGCGTCTGATCGAGAACATCCCCAGGTCACGCATCCGCTCGGTCGCGATGGGGCTGGCGGAGATCAGCGGCCGGGCCCGCCAGGAGACCCCACTCATGAGCCCGCACGCCGGGCTGCCGTGCGTCTACTACCGCTACCTGATCGAAGAGGAGCGAAGGAGCGGGCGCGGGCGAACCCGCTGGGAGACGGTCGAGAGCGGTGCATCGAGCCAGCCGTTCCAGGTCGAGGACGAGACGGGGGCGATCCGGATCGACCCGGACGGGGCCGAGACGATCCTGGAGCGCGATTACCGCCGGGTCGAGCGCGGCTCCGGCTGGCTGGGGCGAAGAACGCGCTA
>DASTNM010000109.1:0-6994 GCA_035762745.1 Candidatus Polarisedimenticolia bacterium | reverse complement strand
GGCGAGGCGCAAGGACCGGGGCCGACGGCGGGGACCACCGGACGTCGGAAGGTGTCGGCTCGAGCCCGGATGGCTCCTGCACTACCTCAGGTTCCGGAGATTCTTGCCCGGCTTGAAGCGGATCGTCTTGCCCGGGGGAATGCGTACTTCGGTGCCGGTCCGGGGATTGCGGCCGATCCCCTTCTTGCGAGGCTTCACCTGGAAGACGCCGAACCCGCGCAGCTCGATCCTCTCCCCCCGGCGCATCGACTCCTTCATGGCGTCGAGAATCGCCTCCACCGCCACCACCGCCTTGACGCGCGTGATGTCCGCCGTCTTTGCGACACTATTAATGATATCGGTCTTGATCATCCCCCGACCTCCAGGCCGCCAGAGGCGAAACGCCTCGTAAGTGACTGAAAGTATAGGCAGGTAGCGTGAAACTGTCAAGCCTGGCGATGACATCCGCTGTGATATATTTCATTCTGCCCCAACGAGTTCCGCCCGATCGAGGAGGCTCTACGCATGCCGCTTCCGGTGGTGGCCATTGTCGGCGCGCCAAACGTCGGCAAATCAACACTTTTCAACCGGATGCTCGGGCGTCGCAAGGCGATCGTCTCCGACACCCCCGGCGTGACACGCGACCGGATTGCCGCCGAGTGCGACCTTTTCGGCGATCGGGTGGCGCTGGTCGACACCGGCGGCGTCGTCACCGGTCCGGCCGATGATCTCACCCGGCGGGTGCGGGTCGAGGCGATGAAGGCGGTCGAGGAGGCCGATCTGATCCTCTTCGTGGTCGACGCCCGCGCCGGGCTGACGGCCACCGATCTCGAGGTCGCCGGCCTTCTGCGCTCCTCGGGCAAACCGGTCCTGACGCTGGCGAACAAAGTCGACGCCGCGAGTCTCGAGGGAATCGAGGTCGATCTGTACCGACTCGGGTTGGGCGACGTGCTCTCCCTGTCGGCCGAGCAGGGGAGAGGACTCGACGAGCTGGTCGAGCGGATCCGGGGTGCCCTCCCGGCGCGGGCCGCGGTCGAGGCTCAGGAAGGGGTTCCGCTGGCGATCATCGGACGCCCCAACGTCGGCAAGTCGTCCCTCTTCAACCGGATCGTGCGTGACGACCGAGTGGTGGTCGACTCCGCTCCGGGAACCACCCGCGATCCGATCGACGCCCTCTTCGAGCGCGCCGGGACTCTCTACCGCATCATCGACACGGCGGGCATCAGGCGCCGGGCTCGCTCCGGAGAGGAGATCGAGTGGGTGAGCGTCCTGAAGGCCCGGCAGGCGCTGGCGGAAGCGGAGATCGCCATCGCCATGGTCGACGCCGCAGCCGGCGTCGAGCACCAGGACCTGGCGCTCATCGGCCTGCTCGCCGAGAAGCACACCCCTTCCGTGCTGGCGATCAACAAGATAGACCTCCTGCCGGGACGAGGCGGGACGATCGAAGCGAAGCTGAAGGAGATCCGCGCCGCCCTGCGCTTCTCACCCGGCCTGCCGGTCGTGGCGATCTCGGCCCTCACCGGACGCGGGGTCGAGCCGCTGCTGGACGCCGTGGAACGGCTGCGCGTGGAGAGTCGCCGCCGCTTCGCCACCGCCGATCTCAACCGCGCCCTGCAGGGAATCCTCTCCGAGAAGCAGCCGCCGGCCGACGGCGGGCGCGAGGTGCGCTTCTATTACATGACGCAGACGGGCGGCCCGCCGCCACGCCTGACGGTCTTCGGCAACGGCCGGAGGGTCACTCCCTCCTACCGGCGCTTCATGGAAGGGCGCCTGCGGACCAGCCTCGGCCTGACATCCTCCCCTCTCATCCTGAGCTTCCGACGCAGCCGTTCGCCGCGTTGACCCTCTCCGGGTCGGATGTTATATTGCCCGGGCCCGAGGAGACAGAATGGTCCTCTTCAACTACTCCACTCGCGAGCTGACGGCGAAGATTGTTTATTACGGGCCGGGGCTTTGCGGCAAGACGACCAACCTCCAATATGTCTACGACTCCCTCCCCGACAACGTCAAGAAGGGGAAGATGCTGTCCCTGGCGACGAAGACCGACCGGACCCTCTTCTTCGATTTCCTGCCGATCGAGCTCGGTATGATCCGCGGCATGAAGACCCGTCTGCAGCTCTACACCGTCCCCGGGCAGGTCTTCTACAACTCGACCCGCAAGCTGGTGCTCAAGGGGGCCGATGGCGTCGTCTTCGTCGCCGACTCGCAGTCGAAGATGCTCGAGGCCAACGTCGAGAGCTACAAGAACCTCGAGGACAACCTGCGCGAGATGGGAATCCGCATCGAGGAGATTCCCCTGGTGATGCAGTTCAACAAGCGCGACCTGCCCAACCTCGGGTCGATCGAGGAGATGAACACGCAGATCAACCGCCACAACGCGCCGTTCTACGAGGCGGTGGCGACCACCGGCATCGGCGTGGAGGACACGCTGAAGGCGATCACCAAGCTGGTGCTCAACAACCTGGCCACGAAATACAAGCTCGAGGGCGGCGCGCCGCCGGCCGAGGCGCCGGCTGCGCCACGCCCCGCCTCCGCGCCCCAGCGACCGATCGCCGCCGCCGCGCGCCCTTCGGCGCCGCACCCCGAGGATCTCGCTCTCGACGCCCTGAGGGACGAGGAGGTCGAGAGCCCGGCGGGCGTGCCGCTGCCCCCTTCGGCGCGGCGGGCGCCGCGACCCCCCCAGGTCGCGTCACCCGCACCCGTTCGGGCCGCCGTGGCGGCGAAGGCCAGGGCCCCGGTGGAGGAGGAGATCTTTGACCTCGAGGAGGAGATCGATCTCCCGGGCCTGGAGGAGCCGGCGGGAGGGACCGTCGATCTGGGAGAGGATCTCCTGCAGGAGCTGGAGGAGGAACCGCTCGCCCCGCCCACCCGAGCGGCCACCGGGAGGGCTGCCGCCGCCCCGCGCTCCCCCGCGCCGGGGCCGCGCGCCGTGGCCCAGGTCAAGCCGGCGGAGTCCGAGCAGATGTTCGACCTCGACGAGCCGATCGACCTCGGCGAGGAGCCGGACCAGCAGCAGGACTGGGGTCGGGGAGCACGCCGGGCCCCGGCCGGTGCAGGGGCGTCCGAGCCGATCGAGATCGGACCGCTGGCGCCGGGACAGGACCGGACGATTGACCTGCCGATCAGCTCCAGCGTGAATGGCAAGCCGGTCCGACTCAGCCTCAGGGTCACGATCCGCTTGTCCCGTTGACGGCGCTCCCGCATGAGCGAGGATCACGCGCCGCCACCCGCCCCGCCGCCCATCGGGGCCGGAACCCCGCTCCGCGTGTTGCGCCACGCCCCCGAGCAGCGCGAGATGGCGCTCATCGTGGGGCTCGCCCTGTTTCTGAACCTCGCCCCCGGAACGCTGCTGCAGTGGCTGCACTTCCGCTGGGGGATATTCCTGACCCAGATCCTGTTCATCGCCGCGCCTCCGGTGCTGGCCGTCCGCTGGTTCTACCTCGATCGCGCCTCCGTCCTGCCGCTCCGCCGCCCGGGCTGGAACGCGGTCGGCGCCGCGCTCCTGGGGGCGGCGGGGCTCAACCACCTGCTGAACCTCGCCGGCGCCTGGCAGGAGAGGATCTTCCCGATGCCCGATTCTCTCCGGCTGCTCTGGGAGCGCCTCCTCACACCCCACGGCGGTGTGGACTACGCCCTGCTCCTCCTGCTCCTCGGGCCCCTGCCCGCGATCTGCGAGGAGATTCTGTTCCGCGGGTTCCTGCAGGCCGGCTTCGTGCAGGCGTTCGAAAGCCCCGGCAAGGGGATCCTCATGACGGCCCTCGTATTCGCCGCCTTTCATCTCGATCCCTGGCGCTTCGCGGGAGTGCTGGTGCTGGGTCTTTTCCTCGGCTACCTCGTGCACCGGAGCGGCAGCCTTCTGCCGGCGATGCTGGCTCACGCCCTCAATAACATCCTGTCGATCGTGCAGACCGATCCCTCCGCATCCGGGAGCGCTCCCGGATCACCCGGCAGCGCCGCCGTCGCCGTGATCCTCGTGCTCGTGGCGCTGGCTCTCCTGCGCCGGTCCGCCTCCTGGACCGGCGCGACGCGCGTGCTATAATCCAGCGCTTCGCTCAACCCGCTGAGGAGGAGCCTCGACCATGTCATTGATCCGTCACGCGGCCCTGTCGGCGGCAGCGCTGGGCCTGGCGCTCGTCGTGCCGGCGGCTGCCGAGACCGGCCCGCTGTTCAGCGCCTACCCGTCCTACAGCGCCAAGTTCGACATCGACTCCGAGAAGTTCTCCCTGGTCACGAACCTGCTCGTCTACAACATCAGCGGGCAGACCTTCACCGACGTCACGTTCACGCAGACCTATCCTGAGGGGGTCAGCGTCAAGGAGACCTACCAGCGCGACGTCGGCACCGAGGCGACGGGAGAGCAATCGTCGACGCGCAAGCTCGAAGGCAACGTCTTCCATGCCAGCATGCCGACCTTCAAGCACCGGCAGTATGCCGTCATCTTCAACGAGCTCCAGCTGGCCCGCCGCCTGAATCAGATCACCTTCCCGGGCGTGGAGATCGCCTACACCGATCCCGCCGGTCAGCGCCAGACCGTCAAGCTGCAGGACAACACCCAGGATTTGTTCATCTACTCCAACGTCGTCGGCGGGCTGGAGCGCTTCCTGCGCAAGTACAACAACATCGTCTTCGATTTCAAGAAGGCGGTCCCGAATCGCAAGGAATGGGAGTTCGCGCCGATCGCCGCCAGCGCCCAGGGACGCTTTCCGACCGGGATCATCGGCACTTTCCGTGGCGAGGACCAGTACAACGGCCATTTCCGGATCCGCAGCGGCCCGCCGGGCGACACCCTTCAGGTCGTGGTGGCCTACAAGGGGATGGAGAAGAAGGATCGGATCACCGATCAGAAGGCGCTCCTGTCGACGCTCCACGACTACCTGCGCTGGTGCGGTGAGTTCGACTTCGCGAAGGACGACCTGAAGATCACCCAGGGTTCCTGGAAGAAGTACGACAACGCCTTCAGCGTCGAGGGGCGCTGGATCGATACGATCAAGAACCGCCTCGGCGAGGGACCGTTCAAGGCGAAGGTCTTCTTCAGCTCCCGGGAGGACGTCGAATACTACGTCCTCGCGCTGGGGCATGGGCGCGGGCTGGGCGAGGCCAGCGCCACGCCGAATCCCGACAAGGAGGCGCTGCTCAGCGCCGAGATCGATCGCCTCCTGGACACCTTCAAATCGGACATCGTGCCGCTGTCCTACGAGCGGAAGCGCTAGGGAGGAGCGGGTGTCGGGGCGGGCGCCGGTGGAATTGCGCTGGCCGGCGGGGGTTCGGACGACTGCAGGGGAGCGGGGATCGGGGGAGCCGGTGTCTCGACCGGTCGTGGCGGCGGCTGCTTCCCTGCGATCACCTCGGTCTTGAAAATCTCGAGGCGTGCGCCCGACGACCAAGCGCCGGCGGGCAGGGACGCCTGCCGGCAGAGCTCGTCCAGCGCCCTCTCGGCGCTCCATCCGCTGGCGGCCGGCAGCTCAGGCAGAAACAGCGCCCGGCGGCCCCATTTCTCGAGGAACAGTCCGTCCTTGCCGATGCCGATGGCGGCGGGGGAGTCGACCTTTTCGCGGTGACCGATGATCGCGATCTCGATTGTCGTCCCCTCGAGATCCAGGTCGGTCAACGGCACGAAGCGCGGGTCTCGGGTGGCGGCCCGGCGCGTGAAGACGATCACTTGCTGGTAGAGCGGACGGGTCGGCTCGATCTCCCCCTGCGACCCGCGCGTTTGTCCCCCCTTTTTGAGCGTCAGGAAGCAGCCGCGGCGTTCCTGCAGGCGCGGGGTCAGGTCGTACGCCTCGAGATCCTGATCCTTGATCGGATGGTCGGTGAGATGACCGACGAGCGTCTGCCAGGCCAGCCGCAGCAGGGTGTCGCGCTCGGCCGGCTCCAGGGGGGCGTCGGGAAGAGGGGCGGGCGCTTCGGCCGCGGGAACGGGGGGAGGCGTTGAGGCCGGCGGGCCCCCGGATGGCGTGGGCGCAGGCGGCGGCACGTCCTGGGCGCCGGCGAGAGCCAGCATGAGCGGAATAAGCGCGAGGAGAGACACCAGGCGGGTTCGACGCACGGTCCGGAAACTATAGCACCGGGGCGCCCCGCCGGTGATCTGGATCTTCGAGAGAGCCGTCGCACAGGGGAGGGCGTGACAGCCCGTGGGTTGGGGCCCGTTCATCTGTTCCGGCTCGGGCCAACCTCGAACTCGACCTCGACCGGCTCGGAGGAATTTCCCGCCCTGTCGGTCGCCGTCACCCGGAGATGGTGCGGCCCGGAGGAAAGGAGCGGAGGTTCGAGGACCTGTGAGCGGCCGCGATCGGGATCGAACTCCGACACGAGCGGCGCCCCGTCGAGAAGAAACGTGACACCGTCATAGTCCAGTCCCTCGCCCTCCTCCTCCACGCGGGCGGAGATCGGGGCGCGGCGGGGTACGGCGCGCGCGCCCGGCGCCGGTATGACCTCCTTGATCACGGGCGGGGAGGCGTCCTGAAGGAGGGCGAACCGGCCGTAGCGATGGAAGGGGAGGGCGATCGACCGGCCGGAGGGGTCGAGATCGCCCCCTTCATAGATCCAGAGCGCGCCGGCCGCGTCCCAGCGGTAGATTCCGAGCGGACGCGGATCCAGGATCGCCTGCGTGACGTCGAAGCGCAGCGTCCCCTTCGCATTGAGCGCCTCTCCGTCCGGAAGAATCTCGACCGCGTCGGCCATCGCCGGCAGGCTCGGCGCGCCGGCGGTCGGCGTCGTCCGGACCACGAGCGGCCCCGGAAAGAACCGGCCGCCGCGCGGGATCTCGACGCTGCAATCGGGAGCCTGGACGATGAGCGTCTCGGCCGGCGTGACGAAGCGGCTGTCGAGGCTGAGAGTGGCGAGGGCCGTTCCTCCGGCCTCCGCCGGCGCGATGGTCAGGGGAGGCGACAGCCCGGCGGCGCGCCGGTAGGTGAGCGCCGCCCACCGTCCTCCCCCCTGTCGCTCGGAGAAGGAGAGGACCGGTGTCGCCGACGCCCCGGCGGCCAGGATCAGGGGGGAGGCCGGAAAACCCTCC
>DASTNM010000108.1:0-11705 GCA_035762745.1 Candidatus Polarisedimenticolia bacterium | reverse complement strand
ACCATGTCGGCTCCCTGCAACGCCTCGATGATCTTCTCCGAGTCCTCCAGCGCCGCCTGCCGGCCGACGTCGGGGTTGCTGCCGGCGCCGAGCCCCTTGGTCAGCTTGCCGCCGATCTGCAGCTTGAGCGGCGCCCGCGAGCTCTTGAGGGCCTGACAGTCGGTGTTGGCGACCATGAACTCCACCCCCTGGAGATTGGTGGAGATCATGCGGTTGACCGCGTTGCTCCCGCCGCCGCCCACCCCGATCACCTTGATGTTGGCGCCGGCCGCCTTGGTCTCATCGAAGGAGATCCGGGGGCTGCCCTTGGGGTCCTTCTCATCCATCTGGATCATGCGGGCCTCCGCTAAAAGAGTTCGTTCAGCCAGCCTTTCAGGTTGTCGAGCACGCGGGCGAACACGAATGGATGGACCGGGCGGTGCGGCGAGCGCTCGCGCTGCCGCACTCCGTACAGCGCCAGCCCGACCAACGTGCTGTATTGCGGGGTGGAGACCGACTCGGCCAGGCCGCCGATCTCCGAGGGCGCGCCGCGCCGAACCGGCACGTCGAGCGCGTCCTCCGCGATCTCGGCGATCCCCTCGAGCATCGACCCGCCCCCGGTCAGCACGACCCCGGACGTGAGCGAGCGGTCGAAGCCGCTGTGGGCGAACTCCTCGGCGATGAGCGAGAAGATCTCCTCGATGCGCGGCTGGATGATCTCGCACAGGATCTGACGCGACAGGACGCGCGGCTTGCGGCCGCCGACGCTCGGCACCTCGATGGTGTCCTCCTCGTCGACGAGGGACGCCAGGGCGCAGCCGTGGCGTTTCTTGATCCTCTCGGCCTCCACGAACGGAGTCCGCAGCCCGACGGCGATGTCGTTGGTGACGTGCTCGCCGCCGGTCGGCAGCACCGCGATGTGGCGGATGGCGCCGCGCTCGAGGATCACCAGATCGGTCGTCCCCCCGCCGATGTCGATGAGCGCCACACCCATGTCCTTCTCGTCCTGCGTCAGCACCGCTTCGGAGGCCGCGAGCTGCTCCAGCACCACCTCCTCGACCTCGACACCGGCCCGGTTGACGCCGTTGACCAGGTTCTGCGCCGCGCTCACCGAGGCGGTGACGATATGCACGTTCGCCTCCAGCTTGGCGCCGCTCATGCCCACCGGATCGTGGATGCCGTCCTGGTCGTCGACGGTGAACTCCTGCGGCAGGACGTGGAAGATCTCACGGTCGGAAGGGATATTGACGGCCCGCGCCGCGCTCAGGACGCGCTGCACGTCGTCCTGGCAGACCTCGTGATCGCGCCCGGAGATCGCCACGACGCCGCGGCTGTTGAGTCCGCGCACGTGGGCTCCCGCGATGCCGACGAAGGCGCGGTCGGCGGAGCATCCGGCCATCAGCTCGGCCTCCTCGACCGCCTGCTTGATCGAGGCGACGCAGGCGTCGAGATTCACGACCACGCCCTTGCGCATCCCCCGGGACGGGCAGGTGCCCACCCCGAAGATCTCGAGGGGTCCGGTCTCCGACGGTCCCGCGATCAGGACGGAGACCTTGGTCGTTCCGATGTCGAGACCCACGACGTGATTGCTCGGTTTGGCCATGTCAGTCGGTCCTCGCAAGCGTAGGCTGAAAAGCGATGCGATCCCGGAATCTCAGGTCCACATAGGCCCCGTCGCCGAAATGGGTCGCCAGGTAGCCGCGCATCGTCAGGTAGCGATCGAGGTTGCTGCCGAAGTCGCGCGGGTTCAGGCGCACGATCGGCCCGCCGTCGTTCAGCCGCAGATCGAGCCGGTCGTCGCGCGCCATGTCGATCTCCGAGATCTCGGGGCTGAAGCCGGGGCGCGCCTCGTCCAGGTAGGCGAGCAGCGACACGCCCCGGGCGAGCTGCGCCTGGGCACGAGCCGCGTCGTGCTCGTCGAGGCCGGTGAGGATCGGGAACGAGTACTCCCGGGTGCGCGCGTCGAGCGGATCGATCGTCGCTCCCTCGGCGTCGATCAGCCAGACCCGTCCGCGGAGCAGGGCGAGGCCGCGCGGCGTGCGTTCCTCGATGGCGCAGAAGAGCGTGTCGGGCAGGACCCGCTTGACGACCGCGCTCTTCACCCAGCGGCAGGCGGCCAGGTCGCGCGCCATGCGATCCAGGTCGAGAGTGAACAGGTTGCGGCCACGGTAGCGCCCGAGGGCGCGACGCAGGTCCCCCTCGGGGGCGTGGGCGGTCCCCGTGAACTCGAAACGCCGCAGCGCCAGGTGCTCCGTATGGGTGAGGTAGTAGCGGGCCGCGTAGAGCGTCCCCGCCACGACACCGCACGCAAAGAGGGCGGACAGCGACAGCAGGGCGCGCCGCAAGCCCCGGGCGCGGCGCCGGCGCACGACCTGGGCCCCCCGGCCCCGCCTGAGGAAGCGGCCCTGATCGGTGCCGTTCGGGCGCTTCAGGTCCACCGGATCACCTCCTCCTCCAGGGTGACGCCGGTCTTCTTGAAGACCGCCTCGCGCACGGCGTCGATCAGCGCCGCCACCTCGCGGAAGGTGGCCCCGCCCCGGTTGAGGATGAAGTTGGCGTGCAGATCGGAAACGGCCGCCGCGCCGACCGCCAGGCTCTTCAGACCGGCCGAATCGATGAGCCGGCCGGCGTGGTCGCCCGGCGGGTTCTTGAAGATGCAGCCGGCGTTCTTGCTGCCCGTTGGCTGGGTCTTCACACGCCGGTCGTGGAAGCCGCGCACCCGCTCCGCGATGCGGGCCGGGTCGTCCGGCGTGAGACGAAGCGTGGCCGCGACGACGAAACGGTCGCCGAGCCCGGGACAGGCGCGGTAGGCGAAGGCCCCCGGGGCGATCGTGATCTCCTCGATCGCCCCCTGGCGCGAGACCGCGGTGAGCGAGGCGACCGAGTTCCCGAACGCCCCCTCGTGCCAGCCGGCGTTCATGCGCACACACCCACCGACGCTCCCCGGGATTCCCTCGGCGAACTCCAGACCCGCCAGGCCGCCCTTCGCCAGCCGCTTGACCAGCCGCGGGACGGAGTAGCCGGCCCCGACGCGCACCGTCTCCCCCTGGAGCCTTGGCTCGGCCCCCAGCGCCTCCGAGGCGATGACGACGAACGACGGTCCCTCGTCGGCGACCAGCAGGTTCGACCCCGCCCCCAGGACCTCGAACGGCACGGCGGCGGCGGTGAAGCGCGCCAGGACGGGGGCCAGCGCCTCGGGATCCTCGGGCTCGAGCAGCAGGCTGGCCGGCCCGCCGATGCCGAAGTAGGTCCGTCCCCTGAGGGGCACGTCGCGCAGGAGGCGGACGCGGCTGTCGCGCAGAATCGCCTGCGCCTCGTCGATCCAGGTCCTTCTCGCAGTCATCAGCACCGGGCCCTCACGCGCCCTTCACCCTCAGCCTTTGAGGAGTCTGAGGAACTCGTCGCCGGCCTTGTAGACGCTGCCGGCCCCCCACGTGATCACCAGGTCCCCCTCCAGCACCCGCCCCTTGAGCCAGCCCGGGACCTCCTTCAGGTCCCGCACCAGCGTGACATCCTTGTGCCCGTGCTCCTCGATGGCGCGCGCCACCGCCTCGGCCGTCACCCCCTGGATCGGTGTCTCGCCGGCCGGGTAGATGTCGGTGACCGCCAGGACGTCGGCGTCGTAGAAGGCGCGCGCGAACTCGCTCAGCAGGGCCTGGACCCGCGTGTAGCGGTGCGGCTGGAAGACCACCACGGTGCGCCGCCCCCAACCCTTCTTGGCGGCCGCCAGCGTCGCCAGGATCTCGACCGGATGGTGCCCGTAGTCGTCGATCACCATGACGCCGCCGGTCTCGCCCTTGAGCTGGAAGCGCCGATCGGCGCCGCGGAAGCCGCCCAGCTCGGAGGCGATGGTGGCGAACGGGACCTCGAGATCGAGCCCGACGGCGATGGCAGCGAGGGCGTTGGCGACGCTGTGCCGACCCGGCACGCGCAGATTCACCCGTCCCAGCTTGCGGCCCTGCAGCAGGACGTCGAATCCGGCATGGAACTCCTTCAGCTCGATCGCCGCCGCCGACAGGTCGGCCTGGGCCGAGAAGCCGTAGGTCACGACCCGGCGCGACAGTCGCGGCACGATCTCCTGGATGCGCGCCTCGTCGAGGCAGACGATGCCGACGCCGTAGAACGGCACCTTGTTCAGGAAGTCGACGAAGGCCTGCTGGAGGCTCGTCAGGCTGCCGTAGTGGTCCAGGTGCTCGGCGTCGATGTTGGTCACCACGGCGATCGTCGGAGTCAGCCGCAGGAAGGAGCCGTCGCTCTCGTCCGCCTCGGCCACCAGGAGATCGCCGCGCCCGAGCTTGGCGTTGCTCCCCAGGACCTCGAGGCGGCCCCCGATCAGGATCGTCGGGTCGAGCCCGGCGCCCGACAGCACCTGGGCCACCATCGAGGTGGTGCTGGTCTTGCCGTGCGAGCCGGCGATGGCGATGCCGTACTTGAGGCGCATCAGCTCGGCCAGCATCTCGGCCCGCGGAATGACCGGGATCTGCCGCCGTCGGGCCTCGAGCACCTCCGGGTTGTCGGGTCGCACCGCGGAGGAGACGACGACCACGTCGCAGTCGCCGACGTTCGAGGCGGCGTGACCACGTGTCACCCGGCCGCCCAGGCCGCGCAGGCGCTGCACGGTCGCACCCTCCTCGAGGTCGGAGCCGCTCACCTCGTAACCCAGGTTGATCAGCACCTCGGCGATGCCGCTCATGCCGATGCCGCCGATGCCGACGAAGTGGATGCGGCGTGTCTTGCGCAGCATCACAGGAGCTCCTCCACCAGATCGGCGAGGCGGGCCCCGGCGTCGAGGTGCGAGAGCGCCGCGGCCGCCTTCTCCATGGCCACGACGCGCGTCGGGTCGCCGCGCAGGGCCAGGATCTCGCGCGCCAGCGACTCGCCGCTCAGCCCTTTCTCCTCCAGCAGGATCGCCGCGCCGGCCTCGGCGAACTTCCGGGCGTTGTAGCTCTGGTGATCGTGGGCGGCGGTCGGCAGGGGGACCAGGATCGAGGCCTTGCCGCAGGCGGCGATCTCACACACGGTGCTGGCGCCGGCGCGCGCGATGACCAGGTCGGCCTGCTCGTAGGCCTCGCGGATCGCCGTGATGTAGGGGACCACGGTCGCCTCGAAGCCGCGGGCCGCGTAGGCCGACATCACCCGCGCCAGGTCGGCGACACCGGTGCCGTGCGTGAAACGCAGCCCGAGACGGTGCGCCTCGAGGTGCGGGAGGGCGTCGAGGACGGCGGCGTTGAGGGCGCGCGACCCCTGACTGCCTCCGAACACCAGGACGTTGAACGTCTCGCCGCGCGTCTTGCGCCTGGCGCCGCGGAAGGTGGCCCGGATCGGGTTGCCGGTCACCTCGCCGCGCCCTCCGAGATAATGCCGCGACTCCTCGAACGACAGCGCCACCTGGCGCACCCAGGGGGCGAGGATCCGGTTGGTGAGCCCCGGGTAGTAGTTCTGCTCGTGGATCAGGGTCGGGATGCGCAGGAGCACACCGGCCATGACCACCGGTCCGGAGGCGTACCCGCCCACCCCGATCACCGCCTTCGGCTTCAGCCCCAGAAGGAGCCGCAACGACTGCACGAACCCTCCCACGGCCCGCAGGGCCCCGCGAATCTTCGCCACCATCGACTTGCCCACGACACCGCCGCTCCGGATCGCCACCAGCCGGAAGCCGTAGGGCTCCAGGATGTCCCGCTCGAGCGGCACACCGGCGCCGGCGAAAACCACCTCGACCCCCCGGCGCCGCTGCTGCAGCTCCTCGGCGATGGCGATCCCGGGATACAGATGCCCCCCGGTCCCGCCGCCGGCGACGACGATCGTCTCGACCGCCATCAAGAGGAGTGCTGCGAGATGTTCAGCAGCACGCCGAGGGCGCACAGGTTCACCACCAGGCTCGACCCGCCGTAGCTCAGGAACGGCAGCGGGATCCCCTTGGCCGGCATCATCCCCAGCGTGACGGCGACGTTCAGCATCGCCTGCAGGACCAGCCACGAGGTGATCCCCATCGCCAGGTAGTAGCCGCCGCGATCCGGCGCCCCCACCGCGGCCCGCACGCCGCGCCACAGCAGGAGGCCGAAGACCACGAGGACCGCCAGCGTGCCGATCAGCCCCCATTCCTCGCCGATCACCGAGAAGATGAAATCGGTGTGCGGCTCGGGCAGGAAGAAGAGCTTCTGGCGGCTCTCCCCCAGGCTGGTGCCGTGCAGCCCGCCGGTGGCGACCGCCAGGATCGACTGGCGCACCTGGAACCCGGCGCCCAGCGGGTCATTGTCGGGGTTCATGAAGGCCATGATGCGGCGCACCCGGTAGGGGGCCTGCAGGATCATCACCCCGAGGGCCAGGGCGCAGGCCCCGCCGCTGGCCAGGAGGTAGCGCGCGCGCAGGCCGGCCAGGAACAGCATGACGATCGCCAGGAGGACGTAGATCGCCGCCGTCCCCATGTCGGGCTGCAGGTAGACGAGGAACGCCAGCTGCCCGACGATCGCCGCGCACGGCACGATGGTGCCGGCGAGGTCGTCGATGCGCTCCTCCTTGCGGGCCAGCATGTGCGCCAGGAACAGCACCAGGGCGATCTTGGCCATCTCGGAGGGCTGCACCTGGATCGGGCCGAGCCGGATCCAGCGATGCACCTGGTGCGTCCGGTCGGTGAACAGGGCGACCGCCAGCAGGACGGTGCAGATCAGGAGGGCCAGGTAGACGACCGGGCGCTTGAGCAGGCGGCGGTAGTCGATCTGCATGGCGATCAGCATCACGCCGATCCCCAGGGCGGCGGCGCAGGCCTGGCGCACCAGGAAGTAGTGCGCGCTGCCGAAGCGCTCCAGTGCGACCACCGCCGAGGCGCTGTAGATCATCACCAGCCCGAAGAGGGTGAGCCCCACCCCGGCCCCGAACAGCGTCTTGTCGAAAGCCAGCTTGCGCGCCATGGCTCAGGCCTCCGCGAGCGCGAGGACGCGGCGGCGGAAATCCTCGCCGCGCTCCTCGAAGCCCGAGTACTGGTCGAAGGAGGCGCAGGCGGGCGCCAGCAGCACGACACCGCCCGGGACCGCCGCGGCGCGAGCCGCCTCCACCGCCTCGGCCATGCCGACGACGCGCGTGGTCGGGAGGATCGGCCCGACCTGCGAGGCGATGGTGTCGCGCGCCTGCCCCATCAGCACCAGGTGCGTCACGCGCTCGCGCAGGAGAGGCAGGAGGGAGCGGAAGTCGCCGCCCTTGTCCTTGCCGCCGAGGATCAGGATGACGTGTCCCTCGAAGGCGCCGAGCGCCGTCGCCGTCGCCGCCACGCTCGTCGCCTTGGAGTCGTTGTAGAAGGCGACGCCGCCGAGATCACGCACCTTCTCGAGGCGGTGAGGCAGCCCGCGGAAGACGCGGATGGCGCGCGCCGCCTTGGGCATCGGCACGCCGCACAGGTCGGCGACCAGGAGCGCGGTCATGACGTTGTCGAGGTTGTGCCGCCCGAAGAGCGGCACCGAGTCGAGCGGCAGGGCCCGGATCTCGCGCCCACCCCGGCGCACCACGATCTGGTCACCATGAATACAGGCGCCGTCCTCCAGATCTCCGGCGCGGCTGAAGGGGTGGACGCGGGAGCGCAGGGTCGAGGCCAGCCCCCAAATCTCGGCATCGTCGCGGTTCAGGATGGCGTGATCCGACGGTCCCTGATTGGCGAACAGCCGGCACTTGGCCTGGTAGTAGGCCAGCAGATCCGGATAGCGGTCGAGGTGGTTCGGGGCCAGGTTGAGCAGCGCCGCGATCCAGGGGCGGAAGGTGTCGATCCCCTCGAGCTGGAAGGACGACAGCTCGATGGCGTAGTAGTGATCGGGCGCGTCGCGGGCGATCATTTCGGTCAGGGGGGTCCCGAGGTTGCCGCAGGCCGTCGCCTTCAGCCCGGCGTGCGACAGGATGTGCGCCGCCAGCGAGGTCGTGGTGCTCTTGCCGTTGCTGCCGGTGATCCCGATCAGGATCCCGCGCAGGAACCACGAGGCCACCTCGACCTCGGCGACGACGCGCACTCCCTTGCGCCGTGCCTCCACGAGGTGCGGGCTCGAGAGCGGCACCCCGGGGCTGACCGCGATCAGGTCGGCGTCGAGGAAGCTCGCCGTGTCGTGTCCCTCGAGCTCCAGCGTCACCCCTTCGCGCCCGAGGGCGGCCACCTCGGGTCCCAGGGCCGCGGCGGACTTGAGATCGGTCAGCACCACCGCCGCCTGCCGGGTCAGGAGGAAGCGCGCCAGCGCCACGCCGCTCCTGGCGGCTCCGACCACGAGGACGCGCGCCCCGGAGAGCTTCGGGGGGGTCGAAGGGCGCGACAAGGAAGGCATCGGCTACCTCAGCTTCAGCGTCGACAGGCTCAGCAGGGCGAAGACGATCGACACGATCCAGAAGCGAATCACGACCTTCTGCTCCGGCCAGCCGGCCAGCTCGAAGTGATGGTGGATCGGCGCCATGCGGAAGATCCTCTTGCCCCGCAGCCGGAACGAGGCGACCTGCAGGATCACCGACAGCGCCTCCACGACGAACAGCCCGCCGACGAACACCAGCAGGATCTCCTGCTTGATCAGGACCGCGACCGTCCCGAGGGCGCCGCCCAGCGCCATCGACCCGACATCGCCCATGAAGACCTGCGCCGGGTTGCAGTTGAACCACAGGAAGCCGAGCGCGGCGCCGACCATGGCGCCGCAGATGATCGCCAGCTCGCCGGTCCCCTTGACGTTCGGGACGTCGAGGTAGCCGGCGACCTTCGCGTGTCCGACGATGTAGGCCAGGATGGCGTAGGTGCCCGAGGCGATCATCGAGGTGCCGATCGCCAGCCCGTCGAGGCCATCGGTCAGGTTCACCGCGTTGGCCGCCCCGACGATCACCAGCATCGCCCAGGGGACGTACAGGACGCCGATGTCGGGGGTCCACTTCTTGAAGAACGGGAAGCTGAAGATGGTCGTGTACCGCCCCGTCTGTGTCAGCCAGAGGAGGGCCAGGCCGAGGAACAGGGCGACCGCCCACTGCGCGACGAACTTCTGCCGGGTCGTCAGCCCGAGGGACCTCTTTCTCGTGATCTTGAGGTAGTCATCGGCGAAGCCGATGACGCCGAAGAGGAGTGTGGACACGAGGACCATCCACACGAAAGGGTTGGTGAGGTCGGCCCAGAGGAGGGAGGGGAGCGCCACCGCGATCAGGATGAGCAGCCCCCCCATGGTGGGTGTGCCTTTCTTGGTTTGGTGGGAGAGAGGTCCCTCGGGTCTGATCTGCTGCCCGATCTGGAACTCCCGCAGCTTGTCGATCAGCCGCGGGCCCAGGGCAAGGCTTATCAGGAGCGCCGTGAGGGTGGCCAGCGCCGTCCTGAAGGTGATGTATCGAAAGACGTTCAGAACCTTGAAGGTCTCGTGCAGAGGGTAGAGAAGGTGGTAGAGCATCAGTGGCCTCCCCCCTTCCCGGTGACGCCGAATCGGGCCAGGACCGCCTGCACCACCCGTTCCATGCGCATGCCGCGCGAACCCTTGACCAGGAGCAGGTCGCCGGCGCGGCAGATCTCCGCGACGAAGGGGGCCGCCGTCTGAGAGTCGTCGAAGTGCCGCACCTCCTTCGCGCCGTGGGCGCGGGCCGCGTCGGCCGCGCGGCGACAGAGCGGGCCGACGGCGACGAACAGATCGAGACCCGAGGCGGCGACCTGCTCCCCGAGAAGCGTGTGGGCCCGGGTCCCATATGGCCCGAGCTCGAGCATGTCGCCCGCGACCAGCACCCGGCGACCGCGCGGCGTCGCCTCGCTCAAGAGCGCGATCGCCTTCTCCATCGCCGCCGGATTGCTGTTGTAGGAGTCGTCGAGCAGCTCGGGCCCCCCGGCGAGGCGGTGCAGGACACCGCGCATGGCGGCCGGCGCGAACGTCTCGAGCCCGGCCGCGATCGTCTCCAGATCGAGATCGAGGGCCGTGCCGACCGCGGCGGCGGCGAGGGCGTTGTAGACATTGTGGCGGCCGGCGATCCGGAGCCGCACGTCGCGCTGCTCGCGGCCGCGGCGCAGGGTGAAGCGGGTGGCGTCGAGTCCCTCCGCCGTGATCGCCGCGGCGTTGAGGTCGGCCTTCCGGGTCTCGAGACCGAAGGCCAGGCGCCTCCCGGGGAAGGCGGCCCCCAGCCGCGCCGCATGCCGATCGTCCGCGTTGTAGATCGCCACGGCGTCGCGCCGCATCCCCTGGAAGAGCTCACCCTTGGCGGCGGCGATCTTCGCCAGGCTGCCGAAGTGCTCCAGGTGGACCCGCAGCACGTTCAGGATCACACCGACGTCGGGATCGGCGATCTCCGCCAGCCGGGCGATCTCCCCCCTGGTGCTCATCCCCATCTCCAGGACCGCCACCTGCCGGTCATCGTGCAGCCGCGCCAGGGTCAGCGGCAGCCCGTAGGTGTTGTTCAGGTTCCCCTCCGATCGTTCCGTGAGGAAGCGCCGCGACAGGACCATCCCCGTCATCTCCTTGGCCGTCGTCTTGCCGGCGCTGCCGGTGATCCCCACCACCTTGAGCGGGCGCATGCGCCGCACATGCGCCCCGAGCTCCTGCAACGCCCGCGTCGTGTCGGCCACCCGGACCAGCGCCGGCGCCTGCGGGTAGGTCCCCGGGCCGCCCCGGGCCACCACGGCCGCCACCGCCCCCCGGGTGACCGCCTCGTTCACGAAGTCATGTCCGTCGAGGCGGGGGCCGACGATGGCAAAGAACAGGTCGCCCGGGCCGACGCTGCGCGAATCGATGCTGTACCCCTCGACCCGGTGCTGCGCGCCCTGCTCCGGGGGGCGCGCGCCGAGCGTCACCTGCCCCCGCACCGCCCCGGCGATCGCCTCGAGGCTGAGCCGCGCCATGGACCTAGCGGCCGCTCCCGCTCCGCGCCGACGCGCCATGGCCGCGCAGATGCTCGCGCGCCACCTCGCGGTCGTCGAACGGCACGGTGCGATCGCCGAGGATCTGGTACGTCTCGTGCCCCTTGCCGGCGATGACGACACAGTCACCCGGGGCCGCCAGCGCCAGGGCCCTGCGGATCGCCTCCTTGCGATCCGGGATCACCAGGCAGCGGCCGGGATCGGGCTCGCCGCGCTCGTCTCCGGTCAGCGCCCGACGCACGCCGGGAAGGATTTCCTCGATGATCGCCCGCGGCTCCTCGCCGCGCGGATTGTCGGAGGTCACCACGACCACGTCGCTGCCGGAGGCCGCGGCGAAGCCCATCTTCGGGCGCTTGGCGCGATCACGGTCGCCCCCGCAGCCGAAGACGGTCAGGATGCGCCGCGGCCGCAGATCGCGCACGGCCCGCAGGAGGTTCGTCAGGGCGTCGTCGGTGTGGGCATAATCGACCAGGATGGTGAACGGCTGCCCTTCGTCGAGGCGCTCGAAGCGGCCGCTCACGCCGCGCACCGCCTCGAGCCCGGCTTCGATCGCGGCACGCGGCAGGCCGAGCGCCAGGCCGACCGCGGCCGAGGTCGCGAGATTGAGGGCGTTGGGGCGTCCCAGGAGCGGGGAGTCGATCTCCAGCCGCCCGGCGGCGGATCCGGCCCCTCCGACGCCCGCCGCCACCTCGATCGTCATCTCCGTCCCGCGTCCGCCACTGCGATAGGAGGCGAGGCGCACGTCGGCGGGGGATCGCTCGCCGAAGGTGACGACGCGGGCCCGGGTGGCGGCCCGCAGGCGCGGGGCGTACGGGTCGTCGGCGTTGAGGATGGCGACCGAGGCCGGCGGCAGATCGCGGAACAGGATCGCCTTCGCCTCGAAGTACTCCTC
>DASTNM010000107.1:0-2875 GCA_035762745.1 Candidatus Polarisedimenticolia bacterium | reverse complement strand
TGAGGTAACTTCTGGTCCGTGCTAGAGTGGGCCGCCTATGACAGGATCCGACGAGGCGCAGTCGCCGAACACTGGCCTGACTTCCGGTTGCAGCTCGATCCCCCTGCACGCTTTGACGGCGGACAACCTCACTTCATATTCATCTGATGATCGAATCTCCGCGCCGGGGGTGGAGCGGTCTCGGGTCCCCTTCTCACTCACAGGCCGGATCCCATGGACCCTGTGACACCCCACCGGCCACCGACGACCGGCCGCTTCTGGACAGGACTGGTCCTGACGGCCCTCCTCGCCCTCGCCGTCCCTGCGGTGTGGTACCTGGTCCATGACGCCTTTTGGGCACCGTCGCACGATGACATGGTGTCCCTATTGCTGAGTTCTGAGGGCAAGAGGCGCGCCGATCTCGTCCTCTCGCCTTCATCGACATCCCGAAGGAGCGCGCAGGAGATCCTCGGCACGATCGAACCTCGACCGGACTACGGCCTCTTGGACACGGTCCTGGATGCCTACCGTCTGAGCATCAATCCCCCTGTCTATTTGGGCCTCCTGAACCTGTGGCGCCGTGTCACGGGGGAATCGATCCGCGCGGCCATGATGTTGAGCCTCATCTTCGGTAGCCTGTCCGCCTGCGTGCTGTTCTGCATCGTAGCCCGGGAGCGCGGGTGGCCGATCGGTCTTCTGTTCTCGGCAATCTATTGCTTCAACCCGACGTATCTGGAGGCTGCGCTGGCTATTCGACAGTACTCGCTCTCCGCCCTCCTGTCGACTTTGCTGGCGGGAACTCTGGCCGTGTTGCTGCGGCCCGGCCAGGCGTCCCATCGCCGCGCGGCTGCCGCGTTCGTCGCTGTCGGTACGCTCTTGACCGTGACGGCCTATCAGAGCGCGGCCCTGGTGTTGTCGTTGCTGGCCGGCTGCATCGCCACGGCGACTCTGCGCAAAGATCGACGGTTATTGAGGGAGGCGTGGGGGGCTGCCATCGCATTCATGATCGTTTGCGGACCGATCCTCGTCCTGGCGAGATGGCAGGGCCTGCGTGGCGGCCCCCTGGGGGTGCCCGTCCGCACGCTGCCTCCATTCGGAGACACAACAGACACCTGGCATTCCGCTCTGCAGGCGCTGCTCTCTCTCTTCGTGGATCTTCCTTATGCGCACGTGCCACTCGCCGGCCTGGTGATCGCGGCCCTCATCCTGTTTGGCGGGCTCGCGCGCCTGGCGGCGAAAGAAAGGCCGACACCGGCGGCTGGAACACTTCTGGTGGTCTCAGTCGGGACCGGCTGCGTCCTCTACGGAGCCCTCGTGCTTCTCCATCAGTTTCCGCCCTGGTTCAACCTCCGCTACTTCACTGCTTACTCGAGCGCGTACCTTGTGCTCTTGGCCCTGGTCGAAGCACGCAGCCGCCGGGCTGCGATAAGCCGGCAGGTTGTCTTCGCCATGCTTCTGGCCCTGTCGAGCGGCGTTTTCACGCTGCGCACCGGTCTATACTTGGCCTCCGCGCGCCAGGAGGAATTCTCCGCCCTTCAGGATCTCCGTCGAGCCAGTGTGGTACTGACGGATGCGCGGCAACATGCCCAGGTTCTCCGATTCGCAGCGCACGCGTCGCCGGAGGCGGTCTTCTGGCTGGTACACCTGCCGATTGATCCAGATTTGTGCCGCGCCATCGCCGACGACTGCCGTGGCCGCCCTGTCGCCATGGTGAGGGCGGGAGAGGAGGATCGAGCCGAACTGGAGACCGCGCTACATTCGTGCCTGCCCGATCCTCGCGATGAGAGGATCTTCAGTCGAAGCTGGCTCGATCTCAAGGTCTGGAGACCTCGAGGAGAGCGACCAGTCCCTCCACCGGCTTGAACCGTTGGCATAACCTCGTGCCTATCGTGCGCGTCTCCGGGAGTTGGCGTGGCCCGCCCTATCGTTGCCTTGACTTGCCCCGGGGGCGGGGCTACACTCGCCCTGCCCCATGGAAGTCATCCGTGACGGAGGCGCATTGAAGATGTTCGGACGGACCCCCTCCCTGATCGTTCTGTCCCTGGCCTGCTTCGGCGCCCTGGCGGCCTGCTCCGGCAAGGCCGGAGAGGCGGGAGGCACCGGTCCGACGGCGGCCACCAAGACCGCGGAGGCCCGGAGCGCCCCCACCCCGGCGACTGCGGAGAGTCAGCCGGCCGCCGCCGCGGATGATTCACAGCCTTCGAGCGACCCGGCGATGCAGCCCCAGGCGGCCGCCGGAGCGGTTGTCGGCATACCGTCGCCGACCAACACCGCGCCGATCATCGCGGTCGCCAATTACTTCACGGACCTTCCCGGTCTCGACGTGGCGGGCCTGAAGCCTAGGACCAGGGAGCGATTCCTGCAGCGGGTCAACAGCGAGATGTGCCCGTGCGGCTGCCGGAACGACACGTTGGCGCATTGCTACGTCAATGATGAGCACTGCCGGGTGGTCAAGGGGATCGTGACGAAGATCTACGACGACGTGAAGGCCGGCAAGTGACGTTCGGCGAAGAACTCACCTTCGGGGTCTTTTGACCCCATTCTCCGCGGACCAGGGCAACCCGGCTCCGCGGCACCAAGGCCGGGGTCGGCATGAAGTGCCCCCCCGGCCCTCTTGTTGTCCCCTCCGAATTCCCTGTGCTATAGTCCCTGCCTGTCTTGCCGTTGGCAACCAATTCAGAACGTGATCGGCGGGGCCGCCCGTCCCGCAAGGCTTTTGGGGGCACCTGCCCGGCCGTCCGGGGAGGGGTCCGTCTATGAAGGTCTACGAGATCTCCGAGATCCGCAACATCGGCATCGTCGGGCACGGCGCGGCGGGCAAGACCTCCCTCACCTCCGCGCTCCTGTACTGCTCGGGGACGGTGAATCGCCTCGGCAAGGTCGACCAGGGGACGAC
>DASTNM010000106.1:0-2857 GCA_035762745.1 Candidatus Polarisedimenticolia bacterium | reverse complement strand
GATCAAGGCGAAGCCCGTCAGATCGATCCGCCGCCCCGCCGCCGACCTGGCCGTGCCCATCCGCCTCTCCCGCCCCGGCCGCTCCGCCGCGTGCCGCGCCGGGCCGGAAGTTGGCGATTATAGCCTCAGGCCGGCCATGATATCGTGCGAGCATGGCGACCCAGGCGGGTGTCGGTCTCTCGTCGGCCACGGACACGGCGCAGGCGGCGCGCGAGGCGGCGGGCACCGCCCTGAAGCGGGCCGGCGTGGAGCGCGCCGACTGGGGGGTGATCTTCGCCACCTTCCCCCACCGGCCGCGCTACGCCGCCGCCCTCGCCGAGACGCAGAAGAGGCTCGGGACCGATCTGATCACCGGCTGCAGCGCCTGGGGGGTGCTGACCGGCTCGGAGGAGATCGAGGGGAAGGCGGCGATCGCCGTCCTGGCGGTGCGCTCCGACCGCATCCGCGGAGACGCGCTCTTCGCTCCGGCCGGCGATGACGACGGGGAGGGCGCGGCGCGGGAGATCGGGCGCCGCGTCGCCGGCTCCTCCGGCGGCGGCCTGCTGGCGCTCTGGCCCGACCCCTTCGCCTTGCGGCTTGACCTGGTCCTCGAAGGGGTCGGGCGGCAGGCCCCGGGAGTCGCGGTCATCGGCGCCGCCGCCTCCGGCGACCCGCGCCTCAAGCAGACCTTCCAGTTTCATGGCCGCAATGTCGCGACCCGGGGGCTCGCGGGTCTGCACCTGGGCGGCGAATGCCGCCATGTCGTCGGCATCACCCAGGGATGCCAGCCGCTCGGGGATCCGTGCCGCGTCACGCGCGGCGAGGGGAATGTCCTGCATGAGCTCGACGGTGAGCCGGCGCTGGAGGTGCTGCGCCGGCGCCTGCCGCCGATCCTGCGCGACTCGATCGAGCGCCTGGGGGCGCATCTCTTCGTCGGCCTTCCCCCGGACCCGCAACAGGACCGGTTCGAGCCGGGCGAGTACCTGGTGCGCCACATGATCGGCGCCGACCCGGAGAGCGGCGCTCTCGTGGTCGGCGGGTCGATCCGCACCGGCGAGCCGGTCCTGCTGGTGCTGCGCGAGGCGCAGGCGGCGCGCGAAGACCTGAAGCGGATGCTGGCGCGACTCGCCCCGGCGCCCGGCGGGACGCCCTATCAGTTCGGCTTCTACTTCAACTGCGCCGCGCGTGGCACCTCGCTGCACGGCCTGCCCGGTATCGACACCGCCTACATCTCGGGGAGTCTCCCCGACCTGCCGATCATCGGTTTCTTCGGCAACGCCGAGATCGCGCCGCTGCGTGGCGAGAACCGCCTGTTCACTCACACCGGCGTTCTGGCGCTGTGCGCGGAGGAGGCGGCGCCGCGATCGGACGGCGCATGAAGCCACCCCTGCAGAACGCCATCGTGTCGTACCTCAGGAGCGCCGGCCGGCCGCAGAGCAGCCGCGACCTGGCGTCGCGCTTCCTGAAGATCGAGCGCGCCGACGAGGAGGTCTGCCGGAGTCTCCTGGCCCCGATTCTGGCGGGGGTTCCGGGAGTCGTGCACCGCGCCGGCGAGGGCTGGGACCTCGTGATGGGACGCCCGGCGGCTGCCGCACCGCAGGCGCCGGCCGGCCCGGCGCCCGACGCACCGGCCCCGCCCACCGCACGCTCTTCGGCTTCCGGTCCGCTGCGCGATTTCGTCGCTCTGGCCACGGACGGCATCGGCCCGGGGGGAAGCGGCGCCGTGCGTGTCGTGAGCCTGCTTCCGGTGGTCGCCGGCGAGGCCTGCCAGCAGGAGGAGTTTCCCTCCGCGCCGCTCGACGAGGACGGCCTCGGGGGCTGGGGCGAGGCGGCCGACCAGCCAGCCGGGGAGGGCGCCCGCGCCGCGCTGCGGGTCATCGATCTCGAGACCATCCTGGAGACGATCGGCGACCTGCCGGTCGTCTGCCATCGCGTGGCGCGCGAGGTCGAGCCGCTGCGGCGCGCCTGCGCCGAGGCGGGTCTGATCTTCACCTCACCCGTGATCTCCGCCGCCAAGCTGGGGCACCTCCTCCTCGGCCTCAAGGCGAGCCATGCCGCCCACGATCTCGCCACGACGCTGCGCCTCGAGGCGCGCGGTCCGGACGACTGCCGCGGTCGGGTGCGCATGGTGGCCGGCGCCTTCCTGCAGATGATCCCCCTGCTCGAGGAGCGCGGCATCGACTCGTTCGAGACGCTCCTCGAGTACCAGAACATGCCCGCTCCCTCCCTCGACCTCTCCCGCTACGCCTTCACCGCCGAGGACCTCAAGGCGATCCCCTCGTCGCCCGGCGTCTACCGCTTCCTGGATCGGCAGGGTGACGTGATCTACGTCGGCAAGTCGAAGAACCTGCGCTCCCGCGTCTCCTCCTATTTCGTCCCATCCGCACGCGGCACGCCCAAGGGACAGGCGATCCTCGACCAGGTCCACGCCTTCGCGATCGAGACGGTCGACTCGGATCTGGAGGCGGTGTTGCTCGAGGCGGCGCTCATCGGCGAGCACCATCCGAGGCTCAATCGACAGTTCGAGGTCCACGAGCGGCCTGCCCCTTACGGTCCACGGCTCAACCTGGCGATCGTCCTGCGGGACGCCCTGCCGGCGAAGGGAGCGCGCGCCTCCTGCACCGTGCACTTCGTGAAGGGAGGCCGTTATCTCGGGCGCGTGTCCGGTGCCTCGGTCTCCGGCGGCCCCGTCGGGGCGAAGGGAGGGGGTCCGCGGCAGCAGGCCGCCGCCCGGCTGGCCACGGTCTTCTTCCCGGGCTCCGGCCGGGCTCCACGGAGGGCCGCCCGGCACGGCCATGGGCGGGAGGGATCCCCGGCCGAGGCCATCGACCTCGACTGGCAGCTCGTCGCCTCGTTCCTCCGCCAGCACCGCGACGAG
>DASTNM010000105.1:0-4131 GCA_035762745.1 Candidatus Polarisedimenticolia bacterium | reverse complement strand
CACCGCGCCTTTTCGAGCGCGTGAAGACGCTGATCGAGCGGATCCACTCGCGGGGTTGCCTGGTCAACGGCCCGGAGGCGGGCCTGGTCGACTTCCCGTGCCTCTACAACAATGAGATTGTCTTCCTGTGCTGGAAGTACGGGGAATCCCGGGTGGGGCACTGGCACCGGATCCCCGACGGATTCGCCGGGCGGCGACCGCTCCTCGAGCCGGCCGGAGCCGACGAGAGGGTCCACTGAGGCGCCCGCGCGGTTCGATCCTCAGGAACGACTGGCGTGACCGTTCGTTTCGACGCGCCGCCGATATCCTTCACGCACCAGCCGGCAGACCTCTCTCGGATCGTCGGTGACGGTGTAGAGTCTCTGATCGTCTCGACTGATCAGTCCTTTCCCCAGCATCTCCTTGCCGATCCAGCGCAGCATTCCCCTCCAGAAGTCGCGGCCGATCATGATCACGGGGAAATTGTCGATCTTGTGCGTCTGAACCAGGGTCAGCGCCTCGAACGCCTCGTCGAGCGTGCCGTAGCCGCCGGGAAAGACGACATAGGCGCAGGCGTACTTGATGAACATCACCTTGCGGGCGAAGAAGTAGTTGAAGTTGATCAGCGTATCGATGTGGGGGTTCGGCTGGTGTTCGAAGGGCAGGCGGATGTTCAGCCCGATCGAACGGCCGCCGCCGCGCCGCGCTCCCAGGTTGGCCGCCTCCATGATGCCCGGGCCTCCACCGGTGATGATCGAGAACCCCTCGCGCGCCAGGGCCTGTGACACCTGCACCGCCTTGCGGTAATAGGGCGTCCCCTTGCGAACCCGCGCGCCGCCGAAGATCGACACGGCCGGCTCGACCGGTCGCAGTGTCTCGAACCCCTCGACGAACTCCCCGATGATCTTGAAGACTGTCCAGGTGTCCTTCGGGATCACGTCGTTCATGGAGCGGCCGTGACCAGGAGCGGCAGGGTGTTCTTCGTCGGCAGCGTCGTCGGGTGAGGGCAGTGATCTCAGGAAGCGGCTCATCCACTCCTCGGGTGCTGGTGCGGACCGGCCTGAAATATAGGTCCCGCCCGGGCGACCGGCAAGTGGCCCCTGCCCGGCGATTGTGCGGCGGAGCGGCGCTCTGCTACGCTGCCGTCGGAGGCAGACGATGTCCGCGAACGCGGAAGGTCCCGGGCCGGACGGTCCCCCGGTCGAGGTGGGCGCCGAGACAGTGGTCGAGATCACCGACCTGGCCTTCGGAGGACGCGGGGTCGCGCGCCTCGCGGGTTACGTCATCTTCGTGGCGGGAGCGCTCCCCGGTGAGTCGGCGCGGGCACGGGTGACGCGAGTGCGCCGCGGCTACGCGGAGGCCGAGGCGGTCGAAATTCGGCGTGCCTCACCCGACCGGGTGACGCCACCATGCCGGCACTATGAAGAATGCGGCGGCTGCGACCTGCAGCATCTTTCCCCCGCGGCGCAGGCGCGCGCCAGGCGCGCCCAGGTGGCCGCGATTCTGGGGCGCCTCGGGGGTCTTCCCGGGGAGGTCGTGCACGAGACGATCGTCGCGGGCGATCCCTGGGCTTACCGCTTCCGGATGGACTTCGACTGGGGCGAATCGGCCACTGGCGCCGCGGCGCTCGGTCTGCACCGGCGGGACCGGCCCGGGCGGATCGTGCCGATCACCGACTGCCTCCTGATGCCGGAGCCCGGCAGCCGGATCCTGCGGTTCCTGGCGGCGGAGGCGAGGGAGCGGCGCCTGGAGAGCTGGAGCCCTCGCCGCAGGCGCGGCCTGCTCCGGCGGGTCGGCATCCAGCAGGCGCGCGCCACGGGGGAGATCCTGATCCGCCTCGAGACGGGGCGGGGCGATCCGCCCGCGCTGGCGGCCGTGGCCGCCGCTGTCGTGCGCCGCTTTCCGCGCGTGGTCGGTGTCGTGCGCCGCGAGATCAACAAGGGGGGGGAGCCGGCGGGAGACTCGATCCTCGCGGGGCGCGACCATCTCTTCGAGGAGGTCGAGGAGGACCGGCTGATGGTCCCGTCGGGCGTCTTTTTTCAGCCGAACACCGCCGGCGTGGCCCGTCTGCGCCGCGAGGCCGTGGCGCTCCTGGAGACGGTCGGGGGAGAGTCGATCCTCGAGCTCTACAGCGGTGTCGGGCTCTTCACGCTGGCCCTGGCGCGGCGCGCGGGGGAGGTCCTGGCCGTCGAAGGATCGCGAGAGGCGGTGGGGGCGGCACGCGTGAATATCGCCAAGGCCGGTCTCGGCAATGTCACGCTGCTCCACCGGGAAGTGGGGGCCGCCCTTCCCGGCCTCCTGCGTGAGAGGACATGGCACGGGCTCCTCCTCGATCCGCCGCGCACCGGCCTCACCGCCGCGACGACGCGCGCCCTGGCGGGTTCCGGTGTGGGCCGGATCGTCTACGTCTCCTGCGACCCGGCGACCTTGGCGCGCGATCTCAGGGTCCTGTCGACGGAGGGGGGCTTTCGGATCGATTCGGTCACGCCGTTCGAGCTCTTCCCGCAGACTGGGCACATCGAGTGCGTGGCGCGCCTGAGCAAGGATCCGTCCTCGAGTCAGCGCGCCGCGCGGCGGGGGGCTGACGCGGCCCCCTGAGGACGGATGGCGCCGGCGGCGTGCAGCCGGAAGAGGGCCGCATAGCACTCGTACTCTCCCAACCGTGCGATGTTGGCGACCTCTCCCAGAGTGCGGGATCCGTCCACGAGTGGAAAGATCTTCTTCTCTTCGGCGTCGAGATCGGGACGGCCGGCCACCTCGGCGGGCGCCAGCGCCGGCTCCAGGACAAGGCTGTCGTCGGGGAAGGTGGCGCGGATCTTCCCCCATTCGTCCAGGCGATGGATCCCCTCCATGACGACCTTGGTGGTCGACATCGACAGCGTGATCTTCTCCTTGGCGTCGGCCTCCCCCTCGAGGAACTCGAAGAAGCCGTTGCGCCAGTGGAAGAGCGAGTAGATCACCTCGATCACCTGCTGCTTGACGGCCCATAGGAGCTGGTCGGCCGTGATGAACCCCATGCGCACGAGCACCTTGCCATGGCGCGTGGTCTCGTCAATCTTCGACGCCGAGACAGCGTTCTGCTCCGGTGTGATGATCCCCTTCCGAACCAGGAAGTTCCCCAGGCTGTCCCGCACCGAATTCGAGCGCGCGAAGACGATCTCACCGGCTTCCCAGTGCAGCGTCCGGGTCTCGGCGCCGCGTGTCAGCCGCAGGACCCCGCTTTTCTTGGCCATCCCCAGAAGAGTGAAGATGTCGGCCAGGCCGATCGAGGTGAGATCACCGCTCAGAACGCTCTTGGACGGCATCAGCCGCCTGCCCTGCAGGGAGAACCCAGCGTGCTCACGATACTGCTAGCGTGGCGGCGATTACGATGCTGTATCCGCCCCGCGATCCACTGGGAATCGACCTTGACACCCCCGGGGCCTCTTCGTACACTTAGGCCGCGTTCGCGAGGCGAGTCAGCGCGGAATCGCTGACTGACAAGTATTTCGGAGCGCGTCTCCGGAAGGTTCGGCCCCGGTGCTCCGGCTTGACTCGGGTGAATCGGTTCTCTAGAATACGCAACTCTCCACGCGGTGCCGGAACACGGGATGCGATGGGTTCTGGGGCGCGACGCCTTGCAGATTGCGGACGCCACGGAGGTTCTGAATTGATCGATTCCAGATGGTCGTCCATCACCTTCGGCCTGGTGGCCGCCCTGATGCTCGCGGGATGCAGCAAGACCGAGGACACCGCGCCCGAGCGCCGGGTCTTCGGATCCCCACCCGCAATCGAGTCGGTCAGCGTTGTGGCGACGCAGGATACGGTGTCGTGCGATTTCACGGCGGCTTTCGACTGCGCCCTCATCAATGACCCTTGTTCCTTCGACTACAACGCCGATCCGTTCCAATGCCCGGTGACCGACCCGACCAACCCTGCTTATGATTTCGACGGCCCGAACATCGTGCACGTCACCCCCGGTCCATTGATGATCGGCGGCACTTACACCAAGGTGCACTTCGAGGTGAAGGCGACGGATCCCGAGAGCACGCCGGGTCACAGCGACATTCTGCTGGTCAGCGCCACCTATCCCGTCCCCGACGCCAAGGGCGAGCATCCGGAGAACACGATCGTCCTGCTCGACGACGGCTCGCACCAGAGCTTCCCCTTCAC